>NZ_JAPWAD010000005.1:0-116296 GCF_041432695.1 Pauljensenia sp. 27098_8_83
CTCGAGTCCTTCGGATTCCGCGAGTGCGGAACCATCACAGTTGCCAACGGTACGCAGCGCGTCGCCTACGACTGGATCAAAGAGGCGCTTCACGGCAGCACCCCGGCTAGCTCCACAACACGCTAGACTCTCACCCGTAAGCACTTACCCAACAATCTCGCATGCAATTCCCTACAGACACTGGTCCACAACGCCTCAGAAACCGCATGATTTCAACGTTCCGGTTTCAAAATCTGAAATACTGTCGTGGGAATTGCATGCGACTTTTCCTGTGCTACACCCAATAGGGGGTGTTGCACCCGATCAGAACGGGTGCAACACCCGTCGACAGGGTGCGCAACCCGAACAGCGACAAGCTCTTTCGCGAAAGCGCACCACCGGCACAGCAGACACCTCGGCCAGGCCCGGCACCATGCGCCAGAGCCGGCCCGGAGCCGCACACATGGCCGCCCACCAAGGCACCACGACCTCGCCACACTCGCCGACGAACCCCGCAACAACCCCGCACGTGGGTGTACGCCAAGCCCACACCCGAACACACGGCCCCGCACACACGCGGGCGCGCGCCCGGCCAATCAGCCGGGCGCGCGCCCTTCCCACCAACCGCCACGAGGGCGGTAGCCTCACTTGATGAAGCCGAGCGCCTTGACGGCGTCGTACTCTTCCTGCAGGGCCTTGATGTTGTGGTCGATTCCGGCGCGGGTCGCGTCGGAGATCTCGAGGCCGTCGACGACCTGCCACTCGCCACCATCGGAGGTGACGGGGAAGCCGAAGTTCAGGCCGGCGGGGACGCCGTAGTGCGTGCCGTCGGACATGACACCGGCGGTGACCCACTCGCCCTCGGGGGTGCCGTGGATCCACGAGTACATGTGGTCGATCGCGGCGTTCGCGGCGGAGGCGGCCGAGGAGGCGCCGCGCGCCTCGATGATGGCGGCGCCACGCTTGGCGACGGTGGGACGGTAGTAGCTGGACAGCCACTCTTCGTCCACCAGCTCGGTCGCGGGCTTGCCGGCGACCTTCGCGAAGGAGACGTCCGGGTACTGGTCGGCCGAGTGGTTACCCCACACGACGACGTCCTTGATGTCGGCGTTCGCGGCGCCAGTCTTGTGCGCCAGCTGCGCGATCGCACGGTTGTGGTCGAGGCGCATCATCGCGGTGAAGCGCGACGCGGGGACGTCCGGCGCAGCGTTCTGGGCGATGGTGGCGTTGGTATTCGCGGGGTTGCCCACGACGAGGACGCGCACGTCGTCGGCGGCACCGTCGTTGATGGCCTTGCCCTGGGGGCCGAAGATGCCCGCGTTGGCCTCGAGCAGGTCGGCGCGCTCCATGCCCTTGCGGCGCGGCATGGCACCCACCAGGTACGCGACGTTGGTGCCCTGGAATGCACGGTTGACGTCGTCGAAGATCTCAACGCCGGCCAGGGTCGGGAACGCACAGTCGTCGAGCTCCATGGCGGTGCCCTCGGCGGCCTTGACGGCCTGGGGGATCTCCAGCAGGTTCAGCTTGACGGGCACGTCCGGGCCGAACAGCTGGCCGGAAGCAATGCGGAACAGGAGGGCGTAGCCGATGTTGCCGGCTGCGCCAGTGACGGTGACGATACGAGGTTCTGCCATGATTGGCGCTCCTTTACAGTTCCTGTGGGCGTGTGCCCTTCAGTCGCGGTGTTCTCCGCGCTCTGCCCCTAGGATACGTCGTCGGTCACAGTTCGACCCGGGCACCCAGTCCCAAGACGAGACAGCCGAACAGTGATCTGCAACATACACATTAGGTTAGCTCTCCCGCACTCATGCCGCCCCGCCGTAGAGTAGGGCATATGTCCGACACCAACCCCACCGCCCCGCACGAGCACGCACCCTCCCGGATCCCGGCCCCTGCCTCGTCCCATATTGACGAGGCCGTGGCGCACTCCCACGAGCACGCGCACTTCGCGGGCGGCGGGCATGGCGGCCACGGCCACGATCACTCCCACGCGGGGGCCTCGGCCAAGCGCTTGGGGTGGGCGCTCGCGGTGACAGGGGCCGTCGTCATCGCGGAGTTGCTCGGCGCCTTCTGGTCGGGGTCCTTGTCGCTGGCGGCGGACGCGGGACACATGGTTGTCGACGCGTCCGGCTTGGTCGTCGCCCTCATCGCGGCTCGCCTGACGCGCCTTCCGCGCGACGAGAAGCACACGTGGGGGTGGGCGCGCTCCGAGGTCCTGGCCGCCGCGCTGCAAGCCGGCATGCTCCTCATTATCAGCGTGATGGTCGCGTGGGAGGCAGCCTGGCGCCTCGTCTCTCCCCCGCCCGTCGAGGCCGGCCCGATGCTTCTCGTCGGCGTCATCGGCCTGCTCGCGAACGTCGTCTCTCTGGCGATCCTGGCTGGCGGGCGCGACGCGAACCTGAACATGAAGGCAGCATTCCTGGAGGTCGCGAACGACGCGCTCGGCTCCCTGGCGGTGATCCTGGCGGCAGGCGCAGAGTGGGCATTCGGGTGGGCGCGCGCGGACGCGATCGCGTCGCTGCTCATCGCGGTCCTCATGGCTCCACGCGCGCTGTCCCTCCTGAAGCGCTCCCTCGCGATCCTCATGGAACAGACCCCCGCCAGCGTCGATGTCACCAAGCTGCGCGCGCACATGATGGGCGTCGACGGCGTGCTGGGCGTGCACGACCTGCACGTGGTGGCCGTCTCCTCCCACCTCGTGACTGTCACCGCGCACGTGACTGTCACGCACGAGGCCGACGGGCCTTCGCGCGACCGCATCATCCACGAACTCGGCGAATGCGCGTGCCACCACTTCCCCATTGCCCACTCCACGTTCCAGCTCGAATGCCCCGAGCACGCGAGCCACGAGCACATGGAGCACTAACCGCCACCTCGTCCCCACAAACAGCGAGGCGGAGGGAGCTACACGCTCCCACCACCTCCCCCAGATACACGTCGGGGGCCACGCCAGCCGGCGCGGCCCCCGAGCTCAGCTCAGATGAGACTACTTCGTGCGATTCGCGCGGTAGTACTCGATGAGAGCGCGGGTGGACTGATCCTGCGCGTCCAAGGCCTCGGACGAGCCCTCGATGGCGGGGAGGATCTGCTTGGCCAGGACCTTGCCCAGCTCAACGCCCCACTGGTCGAAGGAGTCGATACCCCACACGGCACCCTCCACGAAGGTGATGTGCTCGTACAGGGCGATCAGCTGGCCCAGGACCGACGGGGTCAGGGCGGGGGCCATGATCGAGGTCGTGGGACGGTTGCCGGTGAACACGCGAGCGGAGACGATGGCCTCGGGCGTGCCCTCGGCGCGCACCTCCTCGCTGGTCTTACCGAAAGCCAGGGCCTTCGTCTGGGCGAAGAAGTTCGACAGGAACAGCTCGTGCATGTCGGCGTCGCCATCGCCCAGCGCCCACGTCGGGTTCGCAAACGCGATGAAGTCGGCGGGAACCATGCGGGTGCCCTGGTGGATCAGCTGGTAGAAAGCATGCTGGCCGTTGGTGCCGGGCTCGCCCCAGAAGACCTCGCCGGTCTCATAGGTGACGGGGCTGCCGTCGCGGCGCACGGACTTGCCGTTGGACTCCATGGTCAGCTGCTGCAGGTACGCGGGGAAGCGGTGCAGGTACTGGGAGTAGGGCAGGACGGCGTGCGTGTCGGCACCCAGGAAGTTCGAGTACCACACGTTGAGCAGGCCCATGAGGAGGGGCACGTTCTTCTCGGGCGCGGTCTCGGCGAAGTGGCGGTCCATCGCGTTAAAGCCGGCGAGGAAGTCGGCGAAGCCCTCGGGGCCGATCGCGACGGCCAGGGAGGTACCGACCGCGGAATCCACGGAGTAGCGGCCACCCACCCAGCTCCAGAAGCCGAAGGCGTTGGCCGGGTCGATGCCGAACTCGGCGACCTTGTCCAGGGCGGTGGACACGGCGACGAAGTGCTTGGCGATCGCCTCCTTCTCGGAGGCCTCGTCGGTGACGATGCCGCGCTCACGCAGACCGTCCAGCAGCCAGGCGCGCACGACCTTGGCGTTCGTGATGGTCTCGAGCGTCGTGAAGGTCTTGGAGGCCACGATCACGAGGGTCGTCTCGGGGTCCAGGTCCTTCGTGGTCTCACCCGCGTCGGTGGGGTCAATGTTGGAGATAAAGCGGCACTCCAGGCCCTCCTGCACGTAGGGCTTGAGGGCCTCGTACGCCATGACGGGACCCAGGTCGGAGCCGCCGATGCCGACATTGACGACGGTCTTGACGGGCTTGCCGGTGATGCCCACCCACTCGCCGGAGCGGACGCGGCGGGCGAAGGCGTAGACCTTCTCCAGGACCTCGTGCACGTCGGCGATCGCGTCCTGGCCGTCGACCGTCAGGGAGTCGGTCGCGGGGCGGCGCAGCGCGGTGTGCAGGACGGCGCGGTCCTCGGTGACGTTAATGTGCTCGCCCGCGAACATGCGGTCGCGCAGCTCCAGGACACCGGTCTGCTCAGCGAGGGCGAGGAGGTGGCCCACCAGCGTGGGGCACACAAGGTTCTTCGACAGGTCGACATGCAGGTCGGCAGCATCGAAGGTGAAAGTCTGGGTGCGGTTGGGGTCATCCGCGAAAAGCTTGCGCAGATCGGGTTCAAAGTTGTCGGCCAGCTGGTCGAGCGTGTCCCACGCGGGGGTCATCGTCGGGTCGATCACGGGGATATCACTCATGGGGTCTCCTGACAGTAGAGATAGGTTCGCACTCTAGTTTAGCGGGGACTTGGCCCCTGGTCACCCCCGCTTCGCTCTCCTGAAACGACGAGGCCGTGGCCCGCTAGCACTCACGGAACCACGGCCTCGTACGCCGCGCGAATTCGGTCGAGTCAGGCGACCGGATCGTCGATGGGGATGGGCGTGGCCTCGATGCCCGGGTTCTGCAGCGACACGATGCGCTGGACGGGCACGAGGTCGAGCCACCACTGGTGGAAGGGACGACGATTCACCAGGTCGAGGTCGTCGAACATGTTCTTCACCGGGCGCGCCTCCATCACGGCGCCGACCTGGCCGATGTAGTAGGCACCGCGGTCGCCGCGCTCGAACTGGTCCACCAGCTGCTCGAAGGCTCGTGCCACGAGGCGCGTAGCGAGCAGGCGGTCGTACGGCGAGGGCGATCCGCCCTGCTGCATGTGGCCGAGAGCCTGGTGGCGCACGTCGTAGATCCCCTCCGACTCGGCGTTGAACACGTCGGCCAGGAACTCGCGGTCGTAGTACTGGGACGCCGACTCGTTGAGGAGGGTCAGGAACAGGCGCCTGCCGGACTTGAAGGAGGCGACCATCCGCTCAGCGTCCGCGGCGATCTGCTCGAGGGAGGGGGACTCCTCGTTGATGTACATGTACTCCGCGCCGCTGGACAGGGCGCTCATGAGTGTCAGGTAGCCGCAGCGGCGTCCCATCGTCTCGGCGATGAAGCAGCGCTTGGAGGCCGCCGCGCTCTCCTTGATGCGATCGATCGCCCAGGTCGCGTTGTTGATCGCCGTGTCCGTGCCAATCGCGAGCTCGCAGCCGGGCAGGTTGTTGTCGATCGAGGCGGGGATGAGCAGAATCGGGATCTGGAACGCCGGGTAGCGGTCCTTCTCCGAGGTGATCGCGTGGACGCCCAGGTAGGCGTTCATGCCGCCGATGACGAGGAGCGCGTCGATCTGGTTGCGCTCGATGGCGCGTCCCAGCGCGTAGAACTGCTCGACCGGCGGAATGTCACGCTTCGTGCCGAGCTCGGCACCGCCCTTGAAGGCCCAGCCTTCCACGTCGGACCAGCTCAGTTCACGCACGCGGTCATCCGCCAGTCCGCTCCACGAACCCTCCACGCCGAGCATCGTCCAGCCGCGGGCGATACCCAGGCGCACGGCCACGCGGGCCGCCGTGTTCATGCCGGGGGCCAGGCCGCCAGCGTGCAGGATCGCGACGCGCTGGGACTCGCCCGTCGGCTCGGGGGTGAGCTGCGGGGGCGTGGACAGGATCTGGTTGATGCCCACCATCGAGGAGAAGGACGATCCGCGCGAGGCCTGGGCAGCCGCGTAGTCGCCGGCAGCGATCAGGTCCTTGACCGCGCGCGTGTCGTGGACGGCCTTCATGAGGGGGACGCGCGTGATGCGGTTGCGGCGCACGCCCAGGATGACGGGCTCGTCCTCGGCCGTGGAGGCGAGGATCTCCTGGACGGCGGCGTAGCCCAGCAGCGTGGACATCCAACGGTCGTACGCCGACGGTGTACCGCCGCGCTGCACGTGGCCGAGGATCGTCACGCGCGCATCCTCACCGGTGCGCTCCTGGATCGTGTCCGCGATCAGCTGCGTGGACAGCTCGTTGCCGTCACGGTCGTGCGCGCCCTCTGCCACCAGGACGATGGACTCGCGGCGGCCGGCCTCGCGGCCGAGGCGCAGGTGCTCAGCCAGGTCGTCCTGCCAGCCAGGACCCGCCGGGTCCTCGGGCGTGAACACGTAGTCGGCGCCACCCGCGACAGCCGCCATGAGGGGCAGGTAGCCGCAGTGCCGACCCATGACCTCGACGACGAACGTGCGCTGGTGCGAGGCCGCCGTGCTGGTCAGCTGGTCGATGGCGTCCAGGATGCGGTGCAGCGCAGTGTCCGCACCAATCGTCATATCCGTGCCCACCATGTCGTTGTCGATCGAGCCAACGAGGCCGACGATGATGAGGGCGGGGTGAGCGGCCGCGGTCTCGGCCGAGATGACGCCCTCGGCGGCCAGCTCGGCGACGTGCTGCGCCCACTCGCCGCGGAACTCGTTCGTACCCGACAGGGAACCATCGCCACCGATCACCGCGAGGTGATCGATGCCGTGCTCAAGCAGGTTCGCGGCCGCGCGGTGCCGGCCCTCGTACGTGCGGAAGTCCGCGCTGCGGGCCGTGCCGATCACCGTGCCGCCCTCAGCGAGGATCGAGGACACGTCCGACCATTCCATCTTCTTAATGGAATCGCCGCCCGTGCAGGCCCCCTGCCAGCCTTCATAGATCGCGTAGGGCTGCGCGCCACGCGCCAGCGCCGTGCGCACAACGGCGCGAACGGCCGCGTTCATTCCCTGGGCGTCACCGCCCGACGTGAGGACACCGATACGAACTGTGCTCATTTTTCTGCCATCTTTCGTTGACGGAGCGGGCCGCGAAGCCCGGTGTGCCTATCATGTTCCATTCTACGTGGCCTGCGCCTCCACCACTAGGGCCTAACTCCCATTTACCGAGGAAACGACAAGCGCGCGCCCGCCGAGGCGGCGGGCGCGCGCGAGCACAATCACAACAAACTAGGCGACCGTTTCGCTGCTATTGCGGGCAGCCGACTCCGCCAGCTCCTCGGGGCTCACAACGCCCTCAACGGACACACGGTCCAGGTAGGCCATGCCATCAAACGCCAACTCGCGAGCATTCTCCGGGTCACCCTCGTTGCCGATCGAACCGTGGGCCATACGGTCGACGATGAGCGCGATCGCGCCATCGCCCGTCACGTTTGTGGCGGTACCGAAGGAGTCCAGCGCAATGTAGGTGGCGATCATCAGCGCGACCTGCGCGTCGTTGAAGCCCAGCATCGAGCTCAGCAGGCCCGTGGCCGCCATGATGGCGCCGCCGGGAACACCGGGGGCCGCGACCATCGTGATGCCCAGCATGAAGATGAAGCCCACCCACTGCAGGGAGGAAACCGTCAGGCCCTGCGTCAGGACGATGGCGAACGCGAAAGAGAAGATCTTCGAGGTCGAGCCAGCCAGGTGGATCGTCGCGCACAGCGGAATCGTGAAGGACGCAACCGCGTCGGACACGCCGTTCTTCTTCGTCTGACGCAGGGTCACCGGGATGGTGGCCGCGGACGAGGAGGTGCCCAGAGCCGTCAGGTAGGCCGGCATCATCGTAACGATGGCCTTGAAGGGGTTACGACGCGCGACGAGGCCCGCGAAGCAGAACTGGGTCAGCAGAATGACGACCTCGAGGACCAGGACCACGACGACGACGCGCAGCAGCGTACGAATAACCGAGGCGGCTTCGCCCGTGTAGGTCAGGTTCAGGAAGATACCGAAGATGTGCAGCGGCAGCAGCGGAATAATAATCGTCTCGATGAGGCGCGTGATGATGGCGCGGAACTCGATGAAGCCCTTGCGCAGCACGCCGCGCGGCACCATCGACAGGCCCAGGCCCACCACGAAGGACAGGAGCAGCGCCGTCATCACCTGCAGCGGCGCAGGCATCTCGATCGTGAAGTAGGACTCCAGGGCGCTGCCCGGCTCGGCCACATCGGCCAGCTGCGTCGAGGCGAGGAGGCGCGGGAACAGGGACGCACACACCAGGTAGGTCAGGAAGCCCGAGAACAGCGTCGACGCGTAGGCGATCGCCGTCGTAATACCCAACCACTTACCCGCGCCGCGACCCAGATCCGCGATCGCGGGGGTCACGAGGCCGATAATGATCAGCGGGATCGAGAAGGACAGGAACTGGCTGAAAATAGCCGAGAAGGTCGCAAAGATACGGCCAATCTCAACGGGAACCAGGTGGTTATCGCCGATACGGACGGATCCGAGGACGGTCGCAAGGACGATCGCAGCGATCACCCACACGAGGATTCCGGATTTACGCATGAACGCGCGCATGTCTTTCACCTTGAAAATAGGGATGATGGGTCACGCCTAGCATGCCCGAACTTTACGCATTCTTGAAGCGGTAGCCAGGATACGGGATAGATGCGGCGCAAATCACGTGGCCGACAGAGCGCAACGACGAGGCCATCCACCCCTCGCGCGGGCCACACTCTGCGGATTTAACGCACCGCGAGCGTCGACACGTACGGCGCGAACCACCAAATAATCGCGGCGAGAATCACGTACACCGCGACATCCATGAGACGCGCGCGCGACGCAAACCACGGGCGCCCCGGCGTCCACAGGCGCAGCGCCCCCATCCCGACGAGCACAGCGACCATCAGCATGACCGCACGGTGACGGTGATCCGTCACGGCCAGCGCTATCACGCCGAGCACCCCCACCGCACTGAGGGCAGCGCCAAGCCACGCACCCACTCGTGCGCGCATGGTCTTCTCCTCGTCGTTCACGCCCCCTACCCTAGCGCACGAGCACACCCGGCCATACGATCGCTCACATCTACCCCTCCGCCTCAGCCCCGGCCTCGTGCCGCACAGAACCGACCCCGGCATCGTCCGAACGAAGGAATAGGACTCAGAGGGCGCGCGGGTTTAGTATTAGTCCAAAGGTCCCTGAGACCAGCAGCATATTTCTCGCATCAAAGGAGCATTCGAGTGTCCCGCTTTATTGTCGTTGCCCCCGGTTCGTCGGAGGCCGCCGCCCTCGCCACTGACGAGCTGGCCCGCGTTCTCGGCGTCACCACGGTCGACGCCCTGGCCGGCACGACGGCCACCGACGCCGCCCTGCGTCCCGCCTCCGCCCTGCCCGCCGTGGTCGAAGCCGTGCGCGCCGCCGGTGACGACGCGCTCATCTCCCCCGCCCGCGAGGCCTCGAACCGCGCCTTCGACCACGTCGCCTGGAACCTGAACCTCGCCGCCGCCACGCGCGCCGGCGTCGTCCTCGCCTTCGACGCCGAGGGCGCCAGCGCCGAGCTGCTGACCGAAGAGATCGCCGCCGCCCGCCTGCGCGCCGAGGCCGCCGCCGCTTCCGTCGTCGCCGTCGTCCTGACCGGTGGCGCCCCCGCGCTCGAGGCCGACGTCCCCGTTCTCACCCTGCCCCTCGGCGAGGACGCCGCCGCCACGCTGCGCGAGGCCCCCACCCCCACCGCCGTCACGCCGCTCGCCTTCCAGGCCGACCTCATCGAGCGTGCCCGCGCCGACCGCAAGCGCATCGTCCTGCCCGAGCCCGACGACGACCGCGTCCTGCAGGCCGCCGCCCAGGTCCTCGCCGCCGGCATCGCCGACATCACCTTCGTGGGCGACGC
Organism: Pauljensenia sp. 27098_8_83; assembly: GCF_041432695.1. Taxonomy (NCBI): domain Bacteria; kingdom Bacillati; phylum Actinomycetota; class Actinomycetes; order Actinomycetales; family Actinomycetaceae; genus Pauljensenia; species Pauljensenia sp. 27098_8_83. The sequence continues at coordinate 9,869 of NZ_JAPWAD010000005.1, forward strand.
CGACTACGTCGCCAAGCGCGCCGGCGAACTCGGCCTCGACCTGAGCGCCGCCCAGGTCGTCTCCGTGGGCGACCCCGCATACCTCGAGCGCTACGCCGAAGAATTCGCACGCCTGCGCGCCAAGAAGGGCGTCACCCTCGAACAGGCCCGCGAGAAGGTCACCGACGTGTCCTACTTCGGCACCATGATGGTCCACATGGGCGACGCCGACGGCATGGTCTCGGGCGCCGCCCACACGACCGCGCACACGATCGTCCCCTCCTTCCAGATCATCAAGACCGCCCCCGGCGTCTCCGTCGTCTCCTCCATCTTCCTCATGGCGATGAAGGACCGCGTGTGGGCATTCGGTGACTGCGCCGTCAACCCCAACCCCACGCCCGAGCAGCTCGCCGACATCGCCGTGACCTCCGCGCGCACCGCCGCCCAGTTCGGCGTCACCCCGCGCGTCGCCATGCTCTCCTACTCCACCGGCACCTCCGGATCCGGCCCCGACGTTGACGCCGTCGTCGAAGCCACCCGCCTCGCCCGCGAGAAGGCCCCCGAGCTGGCCATCGAAGGCCCCATCCAGTTCGACGCGGCCGTCGACGCGGCCGTCGCCTCCAAGAAGCTGCCCGGCTCCGACGTCGCCGGCAAGGCCACCGTCTTCGTCTTCCCCTCGCTGGAAGCCGGAAACATCGGCTACAAGGCCGTCCAGCGTTCCTCCGGCGCGCTCGCCGTCGGCCCGGTCCTGCAGGGCCTCAACAAGCCCGTCAACGACCTGTCGCGCGGTGCCCTCGTCGAAGACATCGTCAACACCGTCGCCCTGACCGCCGTCCAGGCCCAGGGCTGAACGGGAACGAGCCCCCGGGGTCCGGTTACCATTAAACGTAAACGGGCCCCGGCCTCGTCCTTTATCCCCCAACCCCACAACACGAAAGGCGAACGCGTGACCTCGTCCTCCGTTCTCGTCATTAACTCCGGCTCCTCCTCCATCAAGTACCAGCTCGTCGACCCCGAAACCGGCGACGCCATCGCCAAGGGCATCGTCGAGCGCATCGGTGACACCACCGGCCTCATCAAGCATGAGCACGGCGACGCCGTCACCACCGAAGAGCTCCCGGTTCCCGACCACACCGTCGGTATGCGTGAAGTCCTGCGCCTCTTCGACACGGAGGGTCCGTCGCTGGCTGATGCGAACGTCGTCGCCATCGGCCACCGCATCGTTCAGGGCGGCCGCTACTTCGACGGCCCGGCCCTCATCACCGACGAGGTCCGCAACCTGATCGAAGAACTGTGCCCGCTGGCTCCGCTGCACAACCCCGCCCACCTCAAGGGCATCGACGTGGCGCGTGAGCTCATGCCCGACGTCCCCCACGTCGCCGTCTTCGACACCGCGTTCTTCCAGCAGCTGCCCGACAAGGCCGCCCTGTACGCCCTCGAGACCGAGACCGCCGAGAAGTACTCGGTGCGTCGCTACGGTGCCCACGGCACCTCCCACCAGTTCGTCTCCCAGGAAATCTCCACAATGCTGGGCCGCGACGACCTCAAGCAGATCGTCCTGCACCTGGGCAACGGCGCGTCCGCCTCCGCTGTCAAGAACGGCAAGCCGATCGACACCTCCATGGGCCTGACCCCCCTCGAGGGCCTCATGATGGGCACCCGCACCGGCGACATCGACCCCGCCGTCGTGTTCCACCTGCAGCGCGTCGCCGGCATGACCGTCGACGAGGTCGACACCCTCTTCAACAAGAAGTCCGGCATGAAGGGCATGACCGGCGAGTCCGACATGCGCTCCGTGTGGGAGGTCATCAACAATACCTCCGACCCCGAGGCTTCCCGGCGCGCCCGTACCGCCATGGACGTGTACATCAACCGCCTGCTGAAGTACGTGGGCTCCTACGCCGCTGAGCTCGGCGGCCTGGACGTCATCACCTTCACCGCCGGTATCGGCGAGAACGACGACGACGTGCGCCGCGAGCTGGCCGAGGCCCTCGCCCCCTTCGGCGTCAAGATCGACGTCGAGGCCAACAAGGGCCGCGTCAAGGAGCCGCGCATCGTGTCCGCTCCCGACTCGGCCGTCACCCTCGTCGTCTACCCGACCAACGAGGAGCTGGCGATCGCCCGCCAGGCGCTGACCTTCGCCTGATCGGTTTTTCCGCACGAGGCCGGGGTTCCCACGTGGGGCCCCGGCCTCGGGCGTATCCACGTCCACTATTGACTGCACGCCAACACACCGACTACGATCAGAAGTGGTAACGGCGAGCAAGTCCTCGCAGAGTGCCGATCCGCGGGCCCACGAGCGCACACGTTGCGCCGTGGGTCTTTGCGTCTCTCAGTGAGGGGAAACATGCTCATCGCTTACATCGACGAAGTTGGCGAGGCCGGGGTTCCCCCGTGGTGCCCCGGCCTTTCGGCGTTAGAGGCAGACAGCGTTGGGTGCGAAGCGTTGTGCCACTGTGCTGGATGGGGAGAATTGGTCGCGAAGGCGGTTGTGGCCCAGGTGCGGGGCGTTGGGCCCGGGTGCGGGGCGTTGCTCCGCGCCCCTGCTTGTCAGATGCTGCTTGTGGATAGGAACGGCGCATCTGGATAGGAAACGACATATCCGGATAGGTTAATAACCTATCCGGATGCCCATAACCTATCCGGATGCACGCAACCTATCCAGATGTCGGGAGTACCCCTCATGTCGGGAGAGGCTCCCAGCAACATGACTCGTCCTGTGAGCCAGGGGCGCGCGGGCTCCGGGCGTATCCTGAGAGAGTAGTCATCCCGAGGAGGGCCTCATGAACAGCGACGTTTCCACCCTGGCGGACTGGATCGCTCAGTCACCGTCGACCGTGTTTTTCGGCGGCGCAGGCGTCTCGACCGAGTCCGGGATCCCCGATTTTCGCGGGGCGAACGGCTTCTACTTCCAGGAACGCGAGATCCCCCTCGAAACGGTCCTGAGCATCGACTTCTTTGAGCGGCATCCACAGGCATACTGGGAGTGGTTCCACGAGATCTACCATCCGGTGGAGCCCAACGGCGCGCACAGGGCACTGGCGTCTCTGGAGGCCGCGGGACACCTCGACGCTGTCATCACGCAGAACATTGACGGCCTGCACCAGCGGGCCGGATCCCGCACCGTGTGGGAGCTGCACGGCAACTGGGAGCGGCTCGTGTGCACGCAGTGTGGGGCGGTCGCAGCGTTGCGCGATGCCGTCACCGTCGACGGGGACCCGGTGCCCGCGTGCCCATCGTGCGGCGGGCAGATGCGCCCGGACATCGTCATGTACGGCGAATCCCTCGACGAGGCCGTCATCGAGGCCGCCGTGTCAGCCATCGCGCGGGCGTCCACGCTGATCGTGGCTGGCACGTCCCTCGTGGTGTACCCGGCAGCTGGCCTCATCAACTACTTCTCCGGGGACCACCTGGTTCTCATGAACGCCACCCCGACCTCGGCCGATGCCCGCGCCGACCTGATTGTTCGCGAGCCGGTGGGTGCCACACTCGATCGCGTCATGGACCAGCTGCGCGCGGAGGGTGTTCTGCCCGCGTAGGGCTTGGAGCGCGCGGGATTCGCTCACAGGCCACGGCCCCAACGCACAGGTGCCACCTCCCCTGCGCACATGCGGATAGGTTGCGCACATGCGGATAGGTTGCGCACATGCGGATAGGTTGTGCGCATATGGATAGGTTGTGCGCATCCGGATAGCTTATTTTCCTATCCGCATCTTCATAACCTATCCGGATGTTCGTAACCTATCCGGATGTTCGTCCCCTACCCGAGAACCGGAGGACTACTGCGTCATACCACTGGCGCGAGCAACCGCTAGTATTCCTGCCTTTGCTTCTTCCATCCGGATCCGATCCTCGGGGCTCAGCCTCTGGCTGATCGACATCGCAAGGGCGGGACGTTCTCTTGCGAAGATATCCGAGTTGTGAAGCTCGCGAACCCCGCCCCGTGAATGAGAGAAGTATAGTTTTGACTCAATCGTCAGCTTCGAACGCGTCAAGTCCTCGAAAGCCGTCGGGACCCAGCTAAATGGGCTGTCTTCGATGAGCTGGTATTCGAAGGCACGCCTCACGGCCGCCGCTACCCAGTCAGCAAATTGAACGTTTGCGCTCAGCTTAGAATCAACATGCATCGTTGATTCGATGAGCCGTCGCATCTCACCGTGGTCTGGATCCGCTGTACGGTTAAAGACATGGGCATATGAGTTCTGTACTTGTACGACCCGTTCTTTTTCGTTTTCAGTGTCCATGATGACAATCAGGTTTTCCCCGTGACGCTCCGCGTACGTGCAGAGCCTATTGAGAGCTTGATGGAGACAGCCCCACTTAAACTCAAGGAGTCCCTGCTTCTGAAGCCGAGAGTCTTTCCCCCACCTTTCTGTGGCAGTGCCCAGCGGTTTCTCTTCGCCATAGAAGAACAGACGTCCGCCACGGGCGCAGAGGAACCGTACGAGTTCGCGAAAACCTTCGATTGGACGCCGATAGCTGTCCCATGCCACCGGGGTGAAGATATCAGAGCCTTTCCTCTCCCAGGTCCCAGCCGTCGCTTCAATCGGGATCAGATGAGCAAAGAGCCTCCGCTTCTTCTCAGTGAAGCACTGCGACATCGCTCGCACATGGTCACTCGGGATCACGAAACCCGCATATCCAAAAGCTGGTGACCCGTTGTAATTCTTATGTGTTTTACTAACGAACGCTCCCGCCTCGGCAACTTCGTCGAGATAAGCAACCAGCATCTGGCCTCCTTTGGCTAGATAGACGGAAACCCACACCGCGAGGGCGTGGGTTTTCGATGTGGCACTCTGAGCACTAGCCCCGTTACCGATTCCAATGCTACCTTCACAGGCTGCTTACTGTCCAGCAGTTCCTCAGAGTCTGCTGATGTCAGGATTACCCCTCCAGGCCAGCGGGATCAACGAGGGCGAGGGCGCGCGGGGCGCGAGAGATCCGCACGCGTTGCCCCCAGGTGAGGGTCAGGCGGTCTGACTCCATGCCGTCGCCGAAGAGCACGAGGGATTCGGAGCCAACGACGAGGCTGAGATCCTCGCCGTCGTCCAGGAGGCCCTCGGTGTGCTCGACTCCGGTGTAGGGCGAGGGCCACGCCTCGCGCACGAACCACGCGAGCGAGCGCGAGGTCGGGGCGGGCAGCTCCCCCATGTGGCGGCCGCGTTTGAGGGAGGCGCCCCACCCGGTCGCCCCGGTGCCCGTGGAGACGACGACACCGGAGGAGGATTGGCGCTCGACGGATGAGCCCACGGACAGCTCGTAGCGGGCGCTCTGGTGACTGTGATGCCCGATAAAAACCTCGTTGAGGGCTGTGAGCGTGCGCGAGTCGTCGGCGCTCGCGCGCACCATCGTCAGCTGATCCACCCGCAGGTCCGCGCCCGCGTCGATGCGACCCAGGGCGGCGACCCCCTGGTCGGGCGTGCATCGCACGAGCACGCCTGCGTTGGACTGGGGCACCGAGTTGATGCCAACCACGGTCTGGTCGCCCGCGTACTTGGAGACGTTGGCGACCAGACCGTCGGGTCCCACGACGACAATGACATCCTCGGGGGCGAAGAGAAAACGCGAGAGGGAGTCGCGCTCCACGTCGGCGCTCGCCCACCCGTCCGGGATGCCTGCCCGCACGTGGGCCAGCGCGGACACGTGCGCCTCGTGAGCACATTCGACGGACTCGAGGGTGCGTCCACGCGAGCGCAGGACGAATTCGACCTGGCCGCGCGTGGAGTAGCGGTCCATGAGCTCGTCGAACTCGGTGGGGCGACGGACGATGACGGCGCGGCGACGCATGGTTACTTGCCTTCCTTCGCGTGACCGGTGAACGCCGAGACGAGGTCACTCAACACGTCGGCGGTAATGGTGATGTTTCCGAAGGACGGCATGTTCTTGGCCATTTCCTTCAGGGCGAGGGCGCGCGCCACTTCGGGGCCGGCCTCGGCGAGGGCCTGGATGTAGGCCGCGTCGTTGGCGATGCGTGCGCGGCCCGCGGTGTTCCAGTCGACCTCGTACGCCTTGGCTTTTTCAGTGATACGACGCGCTTCCGCTTCGACCTCAATAGCGTCCGCTGCAGCCTTCTCTTCGGCTTCGCGCCTGGCGTTATGACCTTCCTGATCGACAAGGTCGGCGCGCTTACGGGCCAGGTCGAGCTTGGATTGCATCTCGTTTGCAGAAATCTGGGACTCGCGTTCGACCGCGAGCGCCCGGCGCTCGTAGAGGGCGCGGTCGGCCTCGGCCTGGAGTTGCTCGAGGAGAGGGGCGCGCAGGGAGGATTCGACGCCCTCGTCCGGGCGCAGGCTCAGCAGGCGCGCGTCGACGACGGCAACGCCGGTGGCGCGCAGCTGCTCGTTCGCCGCGAAAGCCTGGGTCAGCACGCGGCCGACCCGATCGAGGGACCCGGCGATGGCGTCGGTCAACATCATCTCCCCAATCGCCGAGGCCAGGGCGGAGAACGCGATGCGGGTGACGGTTTCGTCGATCTGCCACAGTCCCTGTGCGTCCGCCCCGGCCTCGCGCGGGTAGAGCCCGAAGTCGTAGTGAGCGGCGGCGGCCTCGGCGTCCTCGATGTGGTAGGTGATGGCCACCTGCGCGTTGATGTTTTGCTGGTCGGAGGTCGTCGCCTGGACGAGGAAGCTGTGAGCGCGGTTGGCGGTGGGGACTTCCGCGAGCGCGCAGCGTCCGGCTCGTAGCCAGAAGGACTGGCCGACACCGGATCGGATGGTGCGTCCGGCGCGGATCTGGACGACATGGTCGCCGGCCCCGCCCTGGTAGCGGATGAAGAAGGGGTGGTGGTGAAGAGTTCCCATGATGGCTCCTTGGTTGGTGACCCACTTGTTTATGTCAGGATGACGATAACCCCATCAGGTATTTAATGTCAACTCGACGCAAATAGGGTAGGATGGCACCATGACACAGCCCCTCACCGTTCCCATTGCCGTCGACATCGTCGCCCTGACGGTCATCGACCACACCCTTCACGCCCTCGTCGTGCGTCGCGGCATCGAGCCCTTCAAGGACCACCTGGCCCTGCCCGGCGGCTTCCTGCGCGAGGGAGAACAAACCAAGGAGGCCGCAGCGCGCGAACTGGAGGAAGAAACCGGCATCACACCCCCTGGCCACCTCGAACAGCTGTGTACCTACGGGCCGCAGGGACGAGACCCCCGAGGGCCGGTCCTCTCGGTTGCCTACCTCCTCCTCGCCCCATCTTTTGCGCCGGCCCGCGCGGGAGGCGACGCCTCGGGAGCGCTCTGGTACCCCGTCGACGCCCTCCTTGCGCCCAATTCACCCCTCGCCTTCGACCACGCGAGCATCCTCGCGGACGGAGTCGAGCGCGCCCGCTCCAAGATCGAATACTCCCCCCTGGCCACGTCCTTCTGCGGCCCCGAATTCACGATCACACAGCTACGCACCACCTACGAGGCCATCTGGGGCTCGGCACTCGACCCGCGCAACTTCCACCGCAAAGCAACAAAGACAGCTTCCTTCATTGAGCCGACGGGCGGCACCGTGCGCGAAGGGGCAGGTCGCCCGGCTGCCCTCTACCGCCTCGTTCCCGGCGTCGACGACACCGCTTTCGTCCTCGATCCTCCCCTGCGCCGCCCGCCCGCCCCGGCCTCGTCACCGAAGAGCGCGAGCGCGCCGAGTACGCAAGAATAAGCCCAGTACCAAAGGAGAACTATGAACTTCCATTCCCTCTACGATCAGGGCTTTGCGCGCGTCGCCGCCGTGACCCTGCCCGCACACCCTGCCCGCCCCTTCGAGAACGCGTGCGAGATCATCGACGCGGCCCGCCAGCTCGATGCGCGCGGCGTCGCGATGGGTGTCTTCCCCGAACTGTGCGTCTCCGGATACGCTATCGACGACCTCCTCCTGCAGGACGTGCTCCTCGACAACGTCGAGAAGGCCCTCGCACAAATCGTCGAGGCCAGCGCCGACCTACTCCCCCTCCTCATCGTCGGCGCACCCCTGCGCAAGGACAACGCACTGTACAACTGCGCGGTCGCCATCCACCGCGGACGCGTCCTCGCGATCGTCCCCAAATCGCATCTGCCCAACTACCGCGAGTTCTACGAAAAGCGCCACTTCGTCACCATGCCCCCACGCGCCTGCGAGCGCATCGAAGTGCCATGGGGCGGCGTCGAAGAATTCAGCGGCGGCCCCGTGTGGGTCCCCTTCGGCCCAGTCCTCCTGTCCGCCGACGACGTGCCCGGACTGACCGTCGGCATCGAAGTCTGCGAGGACATGTGGGTGCCCGTCACCCCGTCCACGGAGCTGGCGCTCGCGGGCGCAACCGTCCTGGCAAACCTGTCCGCCTCCCCGATCACCGTCGGGCGCGGCGCGGACCGCGAGCTCATGGTGCGCTCGATCTCCTCGCGCTGCTGCGCGGCCTACGTGTACACGGCGGCCGGCATGGGTGAGTCCAGCACGGACCTCGCCTGGGATGGCGAAACCATGATTTACGAGGCCGGGGAACGCCTCGCGATCGGCGAGCGCTTCCAGGAGGGCGCGCACATCACGATCGCCGACGTGGACCTGGAGCGCCTGCGCACCGAACGCAAGCGCCAGAACTCATTCACGGACAACGCACAGCGCTACTTCGCAGGTGACGAGCGCATGGCCCCGCAGGAGGTCGAGTTTACGCTCGACCCGCCGCGCACCGACCTGGGCCTGGAGCGCTCCGTCAACCGCTTCCCCTTCGTCCCCAACGACCCGACACGCCTGGAGCAGGACTGCTACGAGGCCTACAACATTCAGGTGGCCGGCCTCGTGCAGCGCCTGCGAGCGATCGGCAACCCGAAGATCGTCATCGGCGTCTCGGGCGGCCTGGATTCGACGCACGCGCTGGTCGTGGCCTCCCGCGCGATGGACCTGCTGGGCCGTCCGCGCACGGACATCCTGTGCTACACGCTGCCCGGCTTCGCCACCTCCGAACGCACGAAGAAGAACGCGACCCGCCTGTGCGAGTACCTGGGCACCTCCTTCCAGGAGATCGACATCCGCCCGGCGGCCACGCAGATGCTCGCCGACATCGGTCACCCCTACGGCGAGGGCGAGGCCACCTACGACGTGACCTTTGAGAACGTCCAGGCGGGCCTGCGCACCGACTACCTGTTCCGCCTGGCCAACCACCTGGGTGGCATCGTGCTGGGCACGGGCGATCTGTCCGAGCTGGCGCTGGGCTGGTGCACGTACGGCGTGGGCGACCAGATGAGCCACTACGCGGTCAACACGGGCGTACCCAAGACCCTCATGCAGCACCTGATCCGCTGGGTCGTGGCCTCCAAGCAGTTCGACGAGCGCGTCGGCGAGGTCCTCCTGTCGATCCTGCACACCGAGATCTCCCCCGAGCTGGTTCCCACCAAGCCGGGCGAGAAGATGCAGTCCACGCAGGACAAGATCGGTCCCTACAACCTGCAGGACTTCACGCTGTACTACGTGCTGCGCCGCGGCGCGCGCCCGTCGAAGATCGCGTTCCTCGCGGAGAAGGCCTGGTCGGACGCTTCCACGGGCTCGTGGCCGGTCGGCTTCCCCGAGGAGGACAAGGTCGCGTACTCGCTGGACGAGATCGTCAAGTGGGAGCGCCTGTTCCTGTGGCGTTTCTTCAGCCAGCAGTTCAAGCGCAGCGCGCTGCCTAACGGCCCGAAGGTCATGGCCGGCGGCTCCCTGTCCCCGCGCGGGGATTGGCGCATGCCGTCGGACGTGTCGGGCGCGGATTGGGTCGCCGAGCTCGACGAGGCTGTGAAGGGCCTGGTCGACTGACCTAGCGTTTCGCTCAACCACACTGTTTCCTGGGGGCGGTGCTCACGCGAGCACCGCCCCCAATTCATCCCCTGCGATCAGCGCATCGTCATTCCCTGCGCTCAGTTCATCCCCAGCGATCAGCGGAGGTCACACCACGCGCCTCTCTCCAGCGCCGGTTCCCGCCCACACCAGACGCTCCGTGCCCACAATTTCGCATGCAATTCCCCAAACACATCACAACCATACAGAGCACAAACGTTGAAATTCCACCGTTTTTCAACGAGCTAATAAATATTAGGGAAACCAAATTGCATGCGAGATTTACGAAAAGCGTGAGCTTGGCAACAAATGTGCGCAGTCGGCGAGAGGGAGGCGCAGCCGGCGAGAGGGAGGCGCAGCCGGCGAGAGGGAGGCGCAGCCGGCGAGAGGGAGGCGCAGCCGGCGAGAGGGAGGCGCAGCCGGCGAGAGGGAGGCGCAGCCGGCGAGAGGGAGGCGCAGGCGGCGAGAGGGAGGCGCGGTCGACGGGGCCGCTGCCAACGAACGCGTGAACACGGGCCCCAACGGGGCAGCGCGAAACTATGTGCGTATTCACACGCACGAGGCTCAAAATGTCTGTATGGTTGGTTTGACAGTTAGGTAAGCCTTGCCTTCCCTATTTCAGCCCCAGCACAGATACCTCTACGGAGAAATGATGTCTCGTACGACCACCTCCCTGGCCGCCATCGCCGCCATCGCCGCCCTCGGACTGGCCGCATGTTCTTCCGGCACCACCACTTCTTCCTCCCAGTCCTCCGCTTCGCCGAGCGAGACCACGCAGGCCACCCAGGCCTCGTCCGTGAGCATCGACGCGAACGACGGTCCGGTCGAGATCAAGCTGCCCGTGACCCGCGCAGCCTCCCTTGACAACCGCACCTTCGAGGTGCTGCAGCAGTGGGACGTTCCGCTCGTCGCCGTCCCCAAGAAGCTGATCCCCTCCACCGTCACCGCCTACAACGGCGAGGACATCGCGGACGTGGGCATGCACCGCGACCCCAACCTGGAGGCCCTGGTCGCCGCGAACCCCGACCTGATCATCTCCGGTCAGCGCTTCTCCAAGTTCGACGCTCAGATCAAGGAACTCGCGCCCGACGTCCCGCTCATCAACCTCGAGCCGCGCGAAGGCAAGCCCTTCAACGAGGAGCTCATCCGCGAGGTCACGGACCTGGGTGAGATCTTCGGCAAGCAGGATGAGGCAAAGAAGCTCGTCGACGACTTCAACGCGTCGATCGAGCGCGCGAAGAAGGCCTACGATGGCTCCTCGACCGTCATGGCGGTTGACGTCTCCGGCGGCAACATCGGCTACGTGGCACCCGGCAAGGGCCGCACGTGGGGCCCGGTCTTCGACCTGCTCGGCCTGAAGCCGGCGCTCGAGGTCGAGGGTTCGACTGACTCGCACACCGGTGACGACATCTCCGTCGAAGCGATTGCGCAGGCCAACCCGGCGTGGATCTTCGTCCTCGACCGCGACGCCGCCATCACCAAGGACGGCTCCAACACGCCGGCCGAGACCGTCATCAACGACAACGCTGCGCTGCAGAACGTCGCTGCGCTGCAGAACAAGCACGTTCTGTACGCACCGAACGACACGTACACCAACGAGTCCATCATCACCTACACGGAGATCTTCAACTCCATCGCGGGCGCTTTCGAAGCTGCGAAGAAGTGACCCTCTGACACACAAGCGGGTGCCGCCCCTCGGGGCGGCACCCGCACCCCGTTTTCCTATGACACACTCCCCCACCACCGCCCCGCCCGCGGACGCGGCGCTCGAGCGAGAGGCCACCCCGGCCTCGTCGAAGCGTCGCCCCCTGGCGCTCGCCCTGGCCACGCTCGCCGTGGCTGCGCTCCTCGTCCTGTCACTCTCGACCGGCGAATACTCGATCCTGTCCCAGGACGACGGCTGGCAGATTTTCCTCGCCGTGCGCGTCCCGCGCACGATCGCGCTCGTCCTGTCGGGCGCCGCGATGTCGATGAGCGGCCTCGTCATGCAGCTGGTCACCCAGAACCGATTCGCCGAGCCCTCGACGACGGGCACGACCGAGTGGGCGGGCCTGGGTCTGCTCGTCATCATGATCGTGTGGCCCGGCGCCCCGATCCTGGTGCGCATGACCTGCGCGATCGTCTTCGCGTTCGTGGGCACGATGGTGTTTTTCGCCCTGCTGCGCCGCGTCTCGCTGCGTTCCTCGCTGCTCGTGCCGATCATGGGCATGATGCTCGGCGCGGTCGTCTCCGCGATCTCGACGTTCCTGGCCCTCGAGACGAACACCCTGCAGAGCGTGTCGGTGTGGTTCCAGGGGTCTTTCACGTCGGTGTACGAGGGCCAGTACGAGATCCTGTGGATCGTCGCCATCATCGTCGCAATTGTGTTCGTCATGGCGGATCGCCTGACGGCCGTGTCCCTCGGCGAGGACATAGCGGTGTCGCTTGGCGTCAACTATCACCGCATGATCCTCATCGCGACGGGGCTCGTGGCCGTGGCCACCGGCGTCGTCACCGTCGTCGTCGGATCGCTTCCCTTCCTGGGCCTCATCGTTCCCAACCTCGTGTCCATGTCGATGGGTGACAACCTGCGCACCAACCTGCCGTGGGTGTGCCTGGCGGGCATCGCGCTCGTGACGGTCACGGACCTCCTGGCGCGCACAATCATCTCCCCCTTCGAAATGCCCGTCTCGGTCATCCTCGGTGTTCTCGGCGCCTTCGTTTTCATTGCGCTCGTCCTACGCCAGGCCAGGAAGGGGGCCGTCCTGTGAACATCCTGTCCTCCTCCGCGACCCCCGAGGCCGTCTCCGCTTCCCCGGCCCCGGCCTCGTCCGCGCGCACGAAACGCCCCACCCGACGCACCGGCGCCTTCACCTCCCCGGCCGCACGGCGTCGCTGGTGGATCCTCTTCGGGCTCGTGTGCGCGGTCGCGATCCTCGCCTGCATCGGACTCATCGCCTGGAAGAACCCCGCACAGTTCGGCACCCCCGTGTTCTGGAGGCTCGCCCGCAGGCGCGCCTTCGCGGTCCTCGCGATCGCCATCGTGGCGGTGTGTCAGGGCATGGCGACGGTCGCCTTCCAGACGGTGGCGAACAACCGCATCATCACGCCCTCAATCCTCGGGTTTGAGTCCCTGTACCGGGCGATCCACACCTCCACGATCTTCTTCCTGGGCGTCGCCGGCCTGGGCGCGTCGGCGACCGTCGGGAACTTCGTCGGGCAGCTCGCCCTCATGATCGCCTTGACCCTCGTGCTGTATTCGTGGCTGCTCACCTCGCAGCGGGCCTCGATGCACGCGATGCTCCTCATCGGCGTCATGTTGGGCGCGGGCCTCGGGTCGATCTCCACCTTCATGCAGCGCCTCCTCACGCCCTCGGAGTTCGACGTACTGACCGCGCGCCTTTTCGGGTCGATCGCGAACGCCCAGAAGGAGTATTTCCCGATCGCGGTCCCGCTCGTCGCGGCTGCGGCCATCGCCCTCGTCGCCCTCACCCGCCAGCTGTCCGTGCTCTCGCTCGGCCGCGAGACGGCCACCAACCTGGGCCTGAACCACCGCCGCACGTCCGTGCTTGTCCTCGTCCTGGTGTCGATCCTCATGGCCACATCCACGGCCCTCGTGGGTCCCATGACGTTCCTCGGGTTCCTCGTGGCGACGCTGGCCTACCAGTTCTCGGACACGCACGATCACCGCTACATCTTCGCGATGTCCGTCGCCCTGGGCGCAGCGATCCTGGCCAGCGCGTACTTCGTCATGAATCACGTGTTCAACACGCAGGGCGTCGTCTCCATCATCATCGAGTTCGTCGGCGGACTCGCGTTCATCGTCACTATCTTGCGGAAGGGCCGCCTGTGATCTCCATCGATTCCGTCGTCAAGCAGTATTCGCCGTCGGTGCGCATCGGCGCGGTCTCCCTCGACATCCCCACGGGCGGCATCACGGCGCTCGTGGGCCCCAACGGCGCGGGCAAGTCCACGATCCTCACCATGATCGGGCGCCTCCTGGGCATCGACGAGGGCACGATCGAGGTCGGCGGCCTCAACGTGGCCACGACGAAGTCCTCCGAGCTGGCGCGCACCCTGTCGATCCTGCGCCAGGAGAACCACTTCATTTCGCGCCTCACGGTGCGCCAGCTGGTGGGTTTCGGGCGCTTCCCCCACTCGAAGGGACGCCTGAGCGCGCAGGATGAGACCATCATCGACCGCTACATCGGCTTCCTCGACCTGGAGGAGCTCGAAGGGCGCTACCTGGACCAGCTGTCGGGCGGCCAGCGGCAGCGCGCCTACGTCGCCATGGTGCTTGCCCAGGAGACGGAGTACGTCCTGCTAGACGAGCCCCTCAACAACCTGGACATCGCGCGCAGCGTCGAGATGATGCGCATGCTGGAGCGGGCGGCGCGCGAGTTTTCGCGCACGATCGTCATCGTCCTGCACGACATCAACTTCGCGGCGCGTTACGCCTCGCAAATCTGCGCGCTCAAGGACGGGAGGGTCGCCTTCATGGGCACCCCGGAGGAGATCATGCGCGACGAGGTCCTCACCGACATCTTCGATACCCCTGTCACCGTCGTACCGGGCCCCAACGGCCCGCTCGCCTGCTACTTCTAAGCGGGGCTGGCTCGGGCGCGCGGCTTGGCCGCCGCACGGTCACCGCGCCCCGCCCGCCTCAGCGGCGACGAGGCCGGGGCCGGGTAGAATAGGCGCGCGGCCCTTCGTGAAACGGCCGTGAAACGCTCGTCTTCCAAGGGGTTCCCGTGCACGTCGGACTGATCGCCGTCTTCCTGATTCTCGCCGTCGCTCTCATCGCGGGTGGCCTCTACCTCTTCATGTCGGGACTGACCGCGCGCGCCGGTGTGTGCCGTCCACCCCTGGGGCTGCGTCTTCAGGGCGTCGAGCCGGGCTCGCAGGACTGGGAGCGCGCCCACCGCGCCGCCTGGCCCATCCTCTTCGGCGGCGGCGTCCTGGGCACCGCCCACGGCATCGCCCTGGCCGCCACCACCCTCATGGACGCGCGCATCTCCGTGCCCATCGTCTTCATCGTCTCAGGGCTCATCGTCGAGGCCGGCCTCTGGCTGGTCGCCAAGGGTGCCGGCAAGGCGTCACTGAAGTAACGCTTCGCGGGGCGCCGCCGCCCCGCCCATCCCGCGCGGATACGACAAACGGGCCCCGGCCTCGTGCATCACCTCACGAGGACGGGGCCCGCCGCACAGTGTCGGAGCCTCAGGCCTTGGGGCGCTCGCGGCGATCGAGCATGTATAGGGCCATCTTCGAGGGCTCGAGCGCGCGCACGGCGTGCGGCAGGCGCGTGCCGAAGTGGATGACGTCGCCGGGCTTCAGGACGACGGTACGCCCGTCAGCCTCGATTTCGAGGGTGCCCTCGAGGGTATGGAGGATGACGGGCATCGCGGCGGTGTGCTCGCTGAGGATCTCGTCCTTGTCGAAGCTGAAGAGGACCAGGCGCACGCCCTCAGCGTGCATGACGGTGCGCGACACCGTGGCTTCCTCGTTGATCTGGATCATCGAGGCGATGTCCTGCAGGTCCGTCATGATGGGCGTGGGGACCTCGGTGTTCGATTCGGGCGACAGGCTCATTGGCTCTCCTTGGGTTTGCGCGCGACGATGGCGACGCCGCACAGGTGTCGATCATATTTCTTAAACGTGCGCGCCATCGTCGTGACGCGTTCACGCAGGTCTTTGTCCCGCGCGACGTTGCGCATGATGCGCAGCGCTCCGAGCACGCCCTCGTCGGCGATCATGCGGCCGGGCTTGAGGAGGGCCATCGGGGCCGTGCGGGTCTCTTCGACGACGAGGCCGACGTCCTCGAGTGCGCGCCTCCAGTCCGCGACCGTGAGGGGGCGGGCGTTGACGTTGATGGCGCGGGCGAGGGCGCGGCGAATCTCGGTGGCGGGTTCCTCTCCGATGGAGTCGGGGCGCATCGCCAGCTCGTGGATGACGTAGCGGCCGCCGGGTCGCAGGATGCGCGCGGCCTCGCCCATGATGGCGCGCTTGGCCTTCTCCCCCTGCATGGAGAGCATGGCTTCGCCGACGACGACGTCCGCGCTCTCGTCCGGCAGGCCGGTCTCGGCCGCGTCAGCATTGACGCAGTGCCCCACGCCCGAGGCGATGGCGTCCACGCGCGCAGCAGCGTTCGGATCGCGCTCGACACCCACGTAGGAGGCGGGGCCCACCTCAATAATCGCCGAGGCCGTGACGCCCAGGCCGGGCGCGAACTCGACGACGTCGGAACCGGGTAGGACAGCGCGCTTGAGAGCCCACGTGCTGAGGGCGAGTCCTCCGGGGCGCAGGACCGTCTTTCCGGCGCGCGCGAGGACCCAGTGGCCGGGCGCCTTCTCGACGGGCCGATCGGCGAAGGGCAGGGCCTCCGCCAGCGATTCACTGTGAGTTGCCATATACGCAAGTATAGCGTTGTCTATTTCTTCATGCAGGGCTACACCCACAGAAAATGCGCCGACGGCTCCCTTCCTCCGCGCTACAGGCCGATAATCTCGGCGAAAGCTCCCTTAATTGCGTCGAGGCGCTCGCGCGCCTGCTCCCAAGGCAGCGGCTCCCCGTCTGCGACCGGCAGGATCACCTCGAGGTAGCACTTGAGCTTGGGCTCAGTACCCGAGGGGCGCGCGATAACACGGTCCCCGGCCTCGGTGAGCACGAGGACGCCGTCCGTGGGCGGCAAACCGCGGTATCCCTGCGCCAGGTCCGAGACCTCGACGACGGGCGATCCGGCGAGAACGGTCGGCGGCTGGGCGCGCAGGCGCGCCATACCGCTGGAGATCTGCTCGATGTCGTCGACGCGGAAGGTCAGCGGCGAACTCACGTGCAAGCCGTGCAGTCGCGCCAGGCGCTCCAGCTCATCCCACACGCTGCGCCCCTGCGCCTTTAGCGAGGCCACGAGGGAGGCGGCGACGACCGAGGTCGCGATGCCGTCCTTGTCGCGCACGTGGGCAGGGTCCGGGCAAAAGCCGATGGCCTCCTCGTAGCCGAAGCCGAGGCCCGGTGCACGGGCGATCCACTTGAAGCCCGTGAGCGTCGTGTGATGCTCCAGGCCATGCGCGTGAGCGATACGCGAGAGCAGGCGCGAAGACACGATCGAGTTCGCGAGCGAGCCCGTCATGCCGCGCGAGGCCAGGAACTCACCCAGCAGCGAGCCGATCTGGTCACCGCTGAGCGGGCTCCATCCCGTCTCCGAGGTGGGGTCGGGCACCACAAGCGCGCAGCGGTCCGCGTCGGGGTCGACCGCGATGATGAGGTCTGCCCCCTGCTCGCGGGCCTGCTCGATCGCCATGTCGAGGGCGCCGGCCTCTTCGGGGTTGGGGAAGGGCACGGTCGGGAAGTCGGGGTCGGGATCGGCCTGGGCCGCCACGAGGGAGACGTTGGAGAATCCGGCCTCAGCCAGGACGCGCGAGGTGATCGCGGCGCCCACGCCGTGCATGGCGGTCAGGACGATGCGCAGGTTCTCGCGCGCCGAGGCCTCGCCCGAGGCCAGGGCGGAGGCGCAGGCCACGTATTCCTCGCGCGGGTCCACGGCCTCGATAAGGTCGTCGTCCATCGGGACCTCGTCCGCGGGCGGCGCGACCTCGATGGCGGCCGCGATCTCCGCGTCGAAGGGTGGGACGATCTGGACGCCGCGCCCGTCCCCCTGCACGATGCTACCGCCCAGGTAGACCTTGTAGCCGTTGTCCGGGGCGGGGTTGTGGGAGGCGGTCACCATGACGCCCGCGTCCGCGTCGAAGTGCAGCATCGAGAAGGAGGTGAGCGGGGTCGGGTTGGCCTGGGGCAGCGCGAGGACGCGCACCCCTGCGGCCGAGGCGACGCGGCAGGCGGCCGTGGCGAACTCGGAGGACCCGTAGCGGGCGTCGCATCCGACGACCAGCGTGGGGGTGCCCGTCGCGTGGCGCTTGACGACCTCGCACAGGCCGGCGGTCGCGCGGATGACGACCGCGAGGTTCATGCGGGACTCGCCCGGGCCGACGACGCCGCGCAGGCCTGCGGTGCCGAACTGGAGGGGGCCGTTCATGGCGGCGCTCACGCGGGCCGCCGCCTCCTCGTCGCCGCGCTCGGTGGCCTCAATGTCGGCGCTCAGGGCCGAGGCCGTGGCGGGGTCCGGGTCGTGGCTCGCCCACTGGCGGGCGCGCTCCAGCAGCTCCATCGTCTTTAGTCCTCCAGTCCTGCCAGGATGGCGTTGGTTGCGGAGACCCCCAGGCGGGAGGCTCCGGCCTCGATCATGGCCAGGGCCGTCTCGGCGTCACGGATGCCGCCCGAGGCCTTGACCCCCAGCGCGTCGCCGACCGTGGCGCGCATGAGGGCGACCGCGTGGGTCGAGGCGCCGCCCGCGGGGTGGAATCCCGTGGAGGTCTTGACGAAATCCGCGCCAGCGGCCATCGAGGCGGTGCACGCGGCGACGATCTCGTCGTCGGTGAGCGCGGCGGACTCGATGATGACCTTGAGGATGCGCGGGGCGGGGACGACGCGGCGCACGGCCGCGATCTCCTCCTCGAGGTCGTGGAGGCGCGCGTCCTTCACCAGCTCGATGTTGATGACCATGTCGATCTCGTCCGCGCCGTCGGCGACGGCCTGGGCGGCCTCGAAGGCCTTGACCTGGGGCTTGACCGCGCCCGAGGGGAAGCCGACCACGCAGGCGACCTTCAATCCCCCGGGAACGTCCAGGGGCAGCATCGAGGGGGACACGCACACCGAGAAGGTGCCGGCCGCGGCGCCCTCCTCGACGATGCGGGCCACGTCCGCCTTGGTGGCCTCAGGCTTGAGGATCGTGTGGTCGATGAGTGCGGCCACGTCACGCTTCTTCATGGAACTTCTTTCTTGTCGCATCACAGCTGGGCCAGGGGCAGGGCCAGCTCCATCATGGTGGTAAAGGAGGTCTGACGCGCCTGGGCGTCCGTGGCCTCGCCCGTCACCAGGGAGTCCGAGACGGTGAAGATACCCACGGCCTCGACGCCCGCGTGGGCGGCCGTCGCGTACAGGCCCGCGGACTCCATCTCGACCGCGAGCACGCCCATGCGCTGCCAGGCCTCGTTGAAGGTCGGGTTCGCGTTGTAGAACGTGTCGGAGGAGAGGATGTTGCCCACGTGGATCGGCACGTCGGCCTCGCGGGCGCGACGCACCACGTCCTCGATGAGGCGGAAGGAGCCGATCGGAGCGTAGGAACCAGGGATCTGGTACTGATCCAGGAACGCCGAGTTCGAGCAGGCGGCCTGGGCGACCACCACGTCGTACAGGTTGACGTCCGGCTGCAGGGCACCGCACGTGCCCACGCGCACGAGGCGCGTGCAGCCGAACTCGTGGATCAGCTCGTGGGCGTACAGCGAGATCGAGGGGATGCCCATGCCCGAGCCCATGACGGACACCGGGGTGCCGCGGTAGGTGCCGGTGTAGCCCAGCATGTTGCGCACGGCGTTGAACTGGCGCGCGTCCTCCAGGTAGGTTTCGGCGATGAACTTCGCGCGCAGCGGGTCTCCGGGCAGGAGGATCGTCGGCGCGATGGGGGCGGTGGGGTTGATGTGCGGTGTCGAGCGCATGTGTCCTCCTATGGTGTCGAGGAGCCCGGGGCTCCGTCGAGGCTTCTTTACCCTTGTCGCAAGGCTATGCCGTGCAATTGAAATGTGTCAACGAGTGGTTTGACAAATGTTCTCATCCACTTGGGGCGCGATCACGCACCCCGCGCGGGGTTGCCCCACGTGGCCGTTCCAGCAGCGCGAGGGCCAGGTCCTGGTCGACCACCAGGTGAGTGGCCAACCCCATGTGCAGCGCCGTCTCCAGCGCCTCCGCTTTCACACGCCCGCCAGCAACGAGCACCCTCACGGGGCGAGAGCGCAGCTCCTCGAGCGTGATACCGACCGTCCGGCGATCGACCGAGGCCAGGGCAACCGCGCCCTCGCGCGTAAAAAACCGCGAGCAGGCATCCCCAACCGCGTCGCGCATCAGGGCCTCCACCTCGTCGTCCTCGAGCTGGCCGAGGTTGAGCGAGAGGGCCTCACGCCCCAGGGAACCAACGGTAAACACCGCCACGTCCACACCGCGCCCCTCCTCCAGGATCCGCTCGATCAACCGGTCGCGGCGCACGATGGAGAGCATCGCCGTGTCCTGGAAGATCACGGGCAACGGCAGGTAACAGGGCTGCGCATTGAAAGCCTCGCAAAAAGCCCGCATGATCTCAAAATCGTGCGTCGCCCGCTCAGAAAACGACGTCCCGCCCTTGAGCTGGACGACGCGTACGCCCACGCGAGGGGCGCGGGGCAGGTGGGCCGCGAGCGCACTCATCGTGCGCCCCCAGGAAATCCCCACGCTCATGCCGTCGCGCACGAGCTGGGTGACGACATCGGCACCGACGCGGCCGACCTGCTCGATGGCCTCGCCCTCGGTCATATCGCGGCCGTGGGCGACGCGCACGCTCGCCAAGCCGAAGCGCTTCTCCAAGCGCAGGGCGATCTCCGAGGCGTCCTCGCGCGGATCGTGGATCTCGATGGTCACAAAGCCGCGCTCGCGGCCGTGGGCGAGGAGTTTGGCGACCGTGGGGCGCGACAAACCCATGCGGGCGGCGACCTCGGCCTGGCTCAGTCCCTGCTGGTAGTAGAGCTTGACGGCCTCAATCGACTGTTCGTCGCGCCTTTCCACGATTCCTCCTCCCTGCACGCTCGCGATTCCCCGGCGTTAGGACACCGTCTCCAGGACGACTCTGCGCGGCTCGGGGGTGACCCCGTCAGCGATCTCGATGGCGCCGGAGAGGGACTCCAGGGCGCGCTCGATGCGCCACTCATCGTCGGTGTGGAGCGTGAGCAGAGGCTGGCCCGCCGCGACGCTCTCCCCCGGCTTGGCGTGGATCTCGATGCCGGCGCCCGCCTGGACCGGGTCTTCCTTGACGGCACGACCGGCACCCAGCCTCCACGAGGCCACGCCCACGGACAGGGCGTCCATGCCGACGACGGTTCCCCCGGCCTCGGCGAGGACCTGGTGGGTGTGCGCGGCGCGCGGCAGCGGCGCGTCCGGGTCGCCGCCCTGCTCGCGGATCATCGCGCGCCAGCGGTCCATCGCACGCCCGTCCGCCAGCGCGGCCTCCACGTCAGCATCCCGGACTCCCGCAAGGTCGAGCATGTTGCGCGCCAGCTCGCACGTCAGCTCAATGACGTCGGCGGGGCCGCCTCCAGCGAGAACCTCGACGGATTCCTCCACCTCGAGGGCGTTGCCGATCTTTCGTCCCAGCGGCACGGACATGTCGGTGAGCAGCGCACGCGTGGCGACCCCCGCGTCGCGGCCGAGGTCCACCATCGTGCGGGCAAGCTCGCGCGCGGCGTCCAGGTCCTTCATGAAGGCACCCGAGCCGACCTTGACGTCCAGGACCAGGGCTCCCGTGCCCTCGGCGATCTTCTTGCTCATGATGGAGCTGGCGATGAGCGCGATCGACTCGACGGTCGAGGTGATGTCGCGCAGCGCATAGAGCTTCTTGTCAGCGGGCGCCAGGCCTGAGCCCGCCGCGCAGATGACCGCGCCGCAGCCGCGTCCCAGCTGAGTCATGATCTCGTCATTGCTCAGCTGCGCCCGCCATCCGGGGATGGCCTCGAGCTTGTCGAGCGTGCCGCCCGTGTGCCCCAGGCCTCGGCCCGAGAGCTGCGGGACGGCCACGCCGAAGCACGCGACCAGCGGCGCCAGGGGCAGCGTAATCTTGTCGCCCACGCCGCCCGTGGAATGCTTGTCGGCCGTCGGCTTACCGATGCCGGAAAAATCCATGCGCGCGCCCGAGCGGATCATCGCGTCCGTCCAGCGGGCGATCTCGCCCCGGTCCATGCCGCGCAGGAAGATCGCCATCGCCAGGGCGGCCATCTGCTCGTCCTTGATGACGCCCTTCGTGTAGGCGTCGATCGTCCAGTCGATCTGGTCGGGGCTCAGCACTCCCCCATCGCGCTTGACGCGGATGATGTCAACGGCATCAAAGAGTGCCATCGTGTCCTTCTTTCTCCTGGGGCGAGGCCGGGGTGGCGCCGGGGACGGACGACAGGTCGTGGGGTCCGAACGCGCCGGGCAGCACCTCGGTCATGGGGGCAACGCCGCCCGGCATGAGGACCAGGCAGGAGGGGCCGCCGTGCTCGTAGATCAGCTGACGGCAGCGCCCACACGGGGCCACCGGCTCCTCGTTGCCGTTGACGGCGACGACCGCGACGAGCGCGCCGCCACCTGAACGGATGAGGTCTGAGACCATGCCGCATTCGGCGCACAGGGTGACCCCGTAGCCGGCGTTTTCGACGTTACAGCCGCTGACGAGCCAGCCGTCGGCGGTCAGGCCCGCGGCCCCCACGGGGAAGTTCGAGTAGGGGCAGTACGCGTGCTTCATCGCGTCGATGGCCTCGGCCAGCAGGGCGTCCCAGTCAATTTCTGTTGGATCCATGCGGGTTCTCACTTCACGTAGGGGATGTTCTCGGCGGCGGGCGCGCGCGACTTGCCGACGAATCCAGCGACGGCCACGATCGTGACCACGTAGGGGATCATCGACACGAGGTCGGCGGGGATCGCGGGCTCGATGTTGGGCAGCATGCGCGCCAGGGCCTGCGCGAAACCGAACATGACGGCCGCGCCCATGGCTCCCAGCGGGTTCCACTTGCCCAGGATCATGGCGGCCAAGGCGATGTAGCCGTTGCCCGCGGAGATGTTATCCGTGAAGGCCAGGCCGGAACCGATCGTAAAGAACGCGCCGCCCAGGCCTGCGAAGGACGACCCCAGGATCGTGTTGAGGGTGCGCGTGCGCCCCACGTTGATGCCGACGGTATCGGCGGCGCGCGGGTGCTCACCGCAGGCCCGCAGGCGCAGACCCCAGCGCGAACGGAACAGGAAGAACGCCAGGGCGATGACGGCCGCGTACATCAGGTAGACGAGGATCGATTGGTTGAACAGGACCGGGCCGACGATCGGGATCTCGGAGAGGCCGGGAATCTTGATGTCGGACAGCGAGAACTGGTTGGTGTTCAGGCTCCCAGGGGAGTTCTTCATGATCGTCCCGTAGAAGAACGTCGTCAGGCCCAGCGCCAGGACGTTCAGGACGACGCCGACGATGATCTGGTCGACCCCGTACTTGACGGAGAAGAGCGCCAGCAGGGACCCCAGGGCAGCGCCCGCGAGGGGGGCAGCAACGAGGCCCGCGTATGGGGTCTGGAAGTACGAGGCCGCCATCACGCCCGCAAACGCGCCGACGAGCAGATCGCCCTCAATCGCGATATTGACGACGCCGACGCGCTCCGAAACGACGCCCGAGAGGGAACCGAAGATGAGCGGCGTCGAAATCGCCACGGTGGACACGAGGGTCGAGGTCAGGGTGACGACGCCCGTCGACCCGGAGCCCGCGTAGAACAGGAATCCCAGGATCGTCGACAACCCGACGACGGCCATCCCGCCGACGCGCGCCCACGCGGGCTGGGTGATGCGCCGCACGGTCGCGGCAATCGTCCATGCGGTAATCGCGATCGTCAGGACGGCGAGCACCCACACGATGGGGGCACCCGCGGTGACGATGTCGGGGATCGCGTACGACTGCGACTTGTCGTTCAGGCGCAGCGTCATGTCGCCTCGGGCAGCCGCCGCGAAGACGACGAGCAGCACGCAGGCCGCCACGTAGATGCCGGGCAACTTCCAGGAGCGCTTGGCTTCGACCTGCGTGACCACGGTGGACTCACTTGTGCTCATCAGCGTTCCCCTTTCGCGTCTGCGCGGCCAGCGCGCGCACATCGGGCAGACGGAACAGCCAGCGCACCAGCGCCGGCGCGGCAATCAGGAGGACGATCACCGACTGCAGAATCAGGATCATGTCGATCGGCACGCCCTTGGCCTGCATCGTGTAGCCACCCGCCTTAAAAGCACCAAAGAGGAGGCCCGCACCGAATGTTCCCCACGTCTTGTTGCGCCCCAGCAGGGCCACCGTGATCGCGTCGAAGCCGATCGAACCGGCCACGTCGCGCGAGACGTACCCGATGGTTCCCAAGGCCTCGTTCGCGCCAGCCAAGCCGAGGAACGCGCCCGAGAGGACCATCGTGATCGCCGTGATGCGCTCGACCGAAATGCCTGCCGTGCGGGCGGCTGCCGCATTCGCGCCGACCGCGCGAATCTGGAATCCCAGCGTAGAACGCTCGATGAGCCACCAGAAGAAGGCGAGGGCAACCAGGGCGACGATGAAACCGACGTGCAGCTTGAAGGGGGCGGGGAGCAGGCGCGTCAGAGCCGCGCTGTCCGCAACCTTCGGCGTCACCGGCTGGTTCGAACCGGGCACCTGCCACGCCTTCTGCGTGAGCGTGTACCCCAGACCCAGCGTCGCGATCGAGTTGAGCATGATCGTCACGATCACCTCGTTCGCGCCCGTCTTCGCCTTCAGGACGCCCGCGATGCCGGCGTAGAGGCCGCCCGCGACGACCGCGACGAGGAGGGCCACCAGCGTGTGGAGGACCGGCGGCAGGTTCACCGCGAAGCCCACCCACACGGCTGCGAGCGCTCCGACGATGATCTGGCCCTTACCGCCGATGTTGAACAGACCCGCCCGGAAGCCGAGCGCCAGACCCAGGCCCGAAATGATCAGCGGGATCGAATAGAACAGGGAATCCGTCAGCGGCTTGATCTGACGGACGAAGGTCGCTGCGTTGGGATCGACGATCGATCCGCGGAACATCGCGTAGTAGGCATCCAGAACGGATGCACCCGACAGCGCGATGAGGACCGCACCGATCACGAACGCAATGAGGACGGCCAGCACCGAGACAAACCACTGCGAGCCAAGGATCCGGGTGAGGATGCCCGGCCCGCTACTGGTGCGCGCGCTCATTGTTCCTCCTTCCTCTGCGCCCCGGTTTCCTGCGCGGAACCCGAGGAGGCGGCCACGGCCTCGTCCAAGGGGACGCCCGCCATCATCAGGCCGAGGACGTCGCGGCCCGTGTCAGCCGGGACGATGCCCACGATGCGGCCGCGGTACATGACGGCGATACGGTCCGCCAGCGAGATGACCTCGTCGAGTTCAGAGGAGATCAGCAGGACCGCGCAGCCCTGATCGCGCACGTCCACGATCCGGCGGTGAATGAACTCAATCGAGCCGACGTCGACGCCGCGTGTCGGCTGGTTGGCGACGAGCAGCGTCAGGTCGCGCGACATCTCTCGGGCGACGACCACTTTTTGCTGATTGCCGCCCGACAGGGAGGACACGGGATCCTCAATCGAGGTCAGGCGGATGTCGTATTCCGCTTCCTTGTCGCGGGCGTTGCGCGCAATCGCGCCGCGTTTCAGGGAACCGAACGAGGCGAAAGCCGAGGAGCGGAACTGGTCCAGCACCAGGTTATCCGCGATCGAAAACGAGGCGATGATGCCATCCGTCGAGCGGTCCTCGGGGATGAAACCGACTCCCGCGTCCAGGGACTGACGCGGCTTCGCACGCGTAATGTCCGCATTCTCGAGGCGGATCACGCCGCTGTCGGGGCTGCGCAGGCCCAGGATCACCTCCGCCAGCTCCGTCTGTCCGTTGCCCTGCACGCCGGCGACCGCCAGGATCTCACCGCGCGGAACGTCGAAGGACACGTGGTCGAGAAGCGGCACACCGCCCGCGCCGAGCAGGGACACGTCCTCGAAGGCTAGGCCGCCGCCAGCGGGACGCGCGGGCTCTTTCTCCACGCGCATGAGCACCTCGCGTCCCACCATCTGTGTGGCCAGCGAGGCCTCGGAATCGCTCGGGGACGCGTGCCCCACGACGCGGCCGCGGCGAATGACCGTGATCTCGTCTGCCACGGCGCGCACTTCGCGCAGCTTGTGGGTAATGAACACGATCGAGGTCCCGGCATCGGCGAGCTGACGCATGATCGTCATCAGCTCATCCGTCTCCTGAGGAGTCAGCACGGCCGTCGGCTCATCGAGGATGAGGACCTTCGCCTGGCGCGACAGGGCTTTGACGATCTCCACCCGCTGCTGCGCACCCACCGGCAGATCCTCGATGAGAGCATCGGGGTCCAGGTCGAAGCCGAAACGCGCCGACACCTCGCGTACCGTGCGCCGGGCGCGCTCTCGGCTGATAATCCCCGCCGGGCCGGTCGGCTCGAAACCCAGGGCAATCGACTCCGCGACCGTGAAGACCGGGATCAGCATGAAGTGCTGGTGCACCATGCCGATACCCGCCGCGACCGCGTCGCCCGGCCCCTTGAACGTCACGGGCGTACCGTCGATGAGAATCTCACCCTCATCGGGTGCGTGCATGCCGTACAAGACGTTCATGAGCGTGGACTTGCCCGCGCCATTCTCTCCGAGCAGGGCGTGAATATGCCCCTCCTCGATCGTTAAATCAATCGAGTCATTGGCGATGAGGGGACCGAACCTCTTCGTGATCCCCCGCAGCTCTAATTTCATTCCTTCGACCTTCCCCAGCTGGTGGGCGCACCCCGCCCCGATGCCCGTGTGGGGCCGACAGCGTCACCGCCGCCAGCCCCACACGCATCGCATCACTTCGGGGCGTTCTGCGATTCGATCACGAGCTTGCCGGACTTGATGTCGTCCGTGAGCTTGCTCAGATCCGCCTTCAGCTCGGCGGACACCTTGTCATCGAAATCGTGGAACGGAGCGATCGAGACACCGCCGTTAGCCAGGGTGCCCACGTACGGGGTCGCGCTGAACTTACCGTTCACGGAGTCCTGAATCGCCTGCTCGACCGAGGCGCCGATCTCCTTCATGACCGAGGTCAGCACGATCGAGGAGTAGTCGGGGTTTGCCTCGTACCAGTCGGAGTCAACGCCGATGATCCAGGTGTTGCCATCCGCCTTGGCGGCCGCAGCGGCGCCCAGGCCGACCGGGCCCGCGACGGGCATGATGATGTCCGCACCCTGGGAGATGAACTGCTGCGCCTGCTCCTTGCCCAGCGTCTGGTCGTCGAAGGACTGCGTAAAGGAGCCGTTCTGCGTGGCCTTGTCCCAGCCGAGCAGCTGGACGCTCGTCCCCTTGGCCTTGTTGTAGGCCGCAACACCGTCGGCGAAGCCGTCCATGAACACCGTCACCGAGGGGATCTGGATGCCGCCGAAGGTCGCGACCTTGCCGGTCTTGGTCATGCCCGCGGCGACGTAGCCCGCCAGGTAGGCGGCCTCGGCCGTGTTGAAGAGCAGCGGGCGCGCGTTCTCCACCGTCACCGTGTTGTTGTTGCCGTCGTTGAAGCTGGAGTCGACGAGGGCGTAGTGCAGGTCCTTATTCTCGTCGGCGGAGGTGTGGATGGCTTTCTCCAGGTTGAAGCCGACGCCGATGATCAGGTTGCAGCCGTCGGAGACCATGGACTCCACGTTCGGGTTGAAGTCGGCGTCCGAGTTGGACTCGGCCGTGTTGATCTGGATGCCGAGGCTGGACTGGGAGGCCTTGAGGCCGTCATAGGCGGACTCGTTGAATGACTTATCGTCCCAGCCGCCGGCGTCCGAGACCGCGCAGGCCTTGAACGAGCTGGCGTCCTTCGTCCCCGTGGACTGGCTGGTGGTGGCCCCTCCGCCGCCACCGCAGCCGGCCAAGGCGAGGGTTGCGACTCCCGCCGCGGCGAGGAGCTTCGTGAGGTGCTTCATGAGTGTTTTCCTCCGTTGATGTGGATTCTTCCTTGAACCGGTGGCGGCGCGAGCCGCGGATCGTGTCCGCGCAGCCATTGCGCGAACATTTGTCATGATCGACTTTTACGTCTGATCCGAGTGTCTCGCGCCGCCTCCGCGCCTGTCAAGGGCTACTTGTTCTCGCTTTGGTAACGATTGGCGCGGCGACGGGCGACCAGCCCGGCACCACCGATCGCTGCGACAAACAGTGCTCCGACCAGGCCCTCCGTGCCTGCGCCCGTGCGAGCCAGGGAGCTCTTGGGAGCCTTCGCGTTCTTGTGCTGCGTCGGAGCTGGCGCCTGGGTGCCAGACTGGGAACCACCCGCAGCATCGGCCGAGGGGCTCGGGGCGGGTGCCGACGTACCGGCACAGGTCACGGGGATCGTCAGGCCATCCGAGGCCTCGACGACCGTCGCGAAGTCCGTGGCAACCGTAACGGGCACGTTCACAACCTCGCCAGCAGCCTTGCCCTCGCAGGCGCCGACGACCGTCACGTCCACGCTCGCCTGGCCCGCGCCGTCCGTCGTGATGACCGAGGCAGCGTCGGAGGCATGCGCGTCCACGAGGGAGTTATCGACCTCGGCCACGGCCTGCGCTCCCCCGGCACTCACGCGCACCTTCGTGGTGATGGATGGCCCCTCGGAGAAGGACAGGCCGCGCAGCGGGATCGTCACCGTCGAGCCGTCGGCGACCGCCTCGGTGGGCAGGGTCAGGCCGATCGAGGACTTTGCCTCGCGCGGCGTCAGGCCGCCCGCGTCCTGGAGGGAGCGGGCCGCCGCACCCGAGTGCGCGCCCAGGTAGGCGTTGAAGGAGTCGCGGTCCAGGTTTCCGTTCGTGGTGGCCGCTCCCCCGCGGGTCAGGGCCTCGAAGGAGTCACCGCCAGCGAGCAGGAAGGTCACGGATCCGACCGTGTACGTCGCGTCGGCCTTCAGGGGTTCACCGTTGATCGTCACCGACGTGATGCGCTCCCCGTAGGGCCTCGCCGGATCGTAGGTGTAGCGCACATTCGAGGAGAGGCCAAGCTTGAGCATGGGCCGAGAGTTCTGCGAGTTCAGGTCCGTCTTCCACTGCTGCTCGAGCGCGTCCTTGACGTCCGATCCCTTGAGCGTGACGTATCCCAGCTCGTTGGAGAAGGGCTCGACCTCGTATGTCTGCGCGTAGGTGATCGTCCCATCCTCGTTCGGCACCAGGTCTGCGCGCAGGCCGCCCGCGTTGATCATGCCGATGTCGACGCTCTTGCCGTCCGGGGTGAGGATGGTTTCGCGCAGGGAGTCGGCCACCAGGTCGCCCAGGGAGGACTCGATGCCTCGGTTCGACCCGGGATCCGTGGCCCCCTCGGGGGTGGTGAAGACGCCGCGCCTGAAGGGCTGCGTGTACCCGGTGGCGACGACGCGCTTGCCGGCTTCCTTCGAGTCGGCCTCGGCCTTATCGACGATCGCCTGAGTGTCGGGGTCCGCACCGCACTGGGCGACCTCGGCGGCAGGGATGAGGATCGAGTCCGCACTGGTCACCTGGCGCGTCGCGGGGTCGATCGTCAGGCGGATGAGGCCCAGGTTGTCCGTGTAGGAGCCCGACGCGATGCCCGCCAGGCGTGGGTTCGCGGAGTTGAAGGCCTCGACCGAGTTCACGTGGTCGAACTCGTAGGGAACGTGCGTGTCCCCGCCCATGAGGCCGTCGACGTCCTTGCCGACCTTCGTGTAGTTGTTCTTCACGTCGTCGTCGAGCATGGCGATGACGACGTCGGCCTGTCCACTGGTCTTCAGCTTCGCAGCCAGGGAATTGATGCGCGCGATCGGGTCAGTGAATGTCAGGCCCTCCGTCGTGCCGGGGCTTAGCTTGTAGGGCACGTCCTGAGCAATTGCACCGATGAACGCCACCTTCATGCCCGAGGGCGACGTCCACACCTTGTAGTCCCCCAGATACGGGATGCCGTCACCGTAGGTGCCCATGCCCTCGATGTTGGCCCCCAGGTAGGGGAAGGTCGCCTGCACGAATTCGCTCGGGTTCGACCCGTCAACGCGCTGCTTGAAGACGGCCTGTCCCATGTCGAGCTCGTGGTTGCCAATCGTCGAGGCCAGCGGATTCATCGTGTTCAGGGCCGCGATGGTCGGGTTGTCCTTGAGCGCGCCCGAAATGTAGGGGGAGGCGCCGATATTGTCGCCCAGCAGCGTGAACGAGGAGTTGGGGTTCGTCGCGCGTGCCTTCTTCAGATAGCAGTTCATCGCGGGCAGCCCGGCCTCGCGCACGACGCCCTTCTTGGTGACCTGCTGGATGTGTCCGTGTACGTCCGTCAGGGTGTAGAGGTCGAGGGTGATCGGCGCGGCCTCGTCCTGTGAGGCCTCGTCCTGCCCGGCCGCGAGCGCTGCGGCTGGCAGGGACGCCAGGGAGAGGGCGGCCGCCGAGGCGAGCGCGAGTCGAGTCCATGGTCTGTGCATGGGTGTGTTCCTTTCATCGGGGCGGCGCCGGCGGCGCATCCTGCGTGGTGCGTGGGGAGTTTGTGGGGTCAGCCGCGGCGGCGAACGCGACGCGCGACGAGGAGGAGCCCGCCGCCCGCTGCGGCGAGGAGGACACCCAGGCCGATAGCCCGGTTAGCATCGGTGCCGGTGCGCGCCAGGTTGCCCCGGGTGCGGGTCTGGCGCGAGGGAGTCGTGCGCGTCGAGGCCGTGGTCCCCTGGACGTTCCCGCGCTGGGACGCCGGGGACGGGGCTTTGGACGAGGCCGGGGCCGGGCTGGGTTCATTGGTTGGGTCAGCGCTTGGGTCGGCACTCGGTGTCGGGGCAGGATCCTCTCCGCCGCTCAGGGTGAGCCCGATGAGCTCAGGGTTGTGATCCGAGGAGCGGTAGGGGTTATCGGCCTCAACGGACAGGAGGGCATTCATGCCGGCCCGCGAGTATTCGAAGGCGATGGACTCTTGGGCGTTGACGGCCCAGCTGGTCACCCCCGCGAGGAGCGGCTTGGCGGCCGCGTTGGCGAAGACGTGGTCGAGCGATCCCGAGCGCCCCGAGTAGACGTAGGAAGCCTCCCCCGCGCCCGACACGTGCGCCCAGCCCGCAGTTTCGAGGGCCTTGATCGGGTCCTCCTGGGAGTAGGAGTTGAAGTCGCCGACGAGCAGGGTCGGCTTGTCCGAGAAGCGAGCGGCGAAGGACGCCAGCGCCTCGGCCTGGGCGACGCGTATCGCGTTCGCGTTGCCCTGCCCGTCGCCGCTGTCCATATTGCCGGCGGGCGCGCCCTCCGGGACGGATCCCTTCGACTTGAAGTGGTTGGCGATGACCACGAAGGATGCGGGCGCGGATCGCTCGGCGGCGACGCGCGCGAACTCCTGAGCGAGAGGCTGGCGCGCCAGGCCCGTAAACGCCGGATCGTCGTCAATGAGCGACTCTCCAACGGGTGCGACGGTCGCGGGCTTGTAGATGAAGGCGACGCGGATGACGTCCTCGGCCTCGGGAACGGTCTTGGGCGAGGGCACGTACGCCCACGTTCCCGCTCCCGCCGCCTTGTTGAGGGCCTCGACAAGGCGCGCCAGGGATGCGTCGCGGTCCGTTCCCACGCCCACGGCCACCGGGTTTTCGATCTCCTCCAGGGCGACCACGTCGGCGCCCAAGGCGTTGATCGCCGAGACGATCTTGGCCTCCTGGTTCGCGAAGGCCTCGCGCGAGAACGCGCCGCGCACCTTGCACTTCTTCGCCGTCACGAAGGCGCCCGTGCGGTCGGGGTAGCCCGTGCATCCGGCCTCGTCGACGCCCAGGTCCGAGAAGTAGTTGAGGACGTTAAAGGTCGCCACGCGCGTGTCGCCTCCGACCGTGGGGGCGCTCGGGCGCTGCCCCGTGATAGTCACGGGAGAGCGGTCCGGATGCCCGGCGACCATCGACGTGGGTTGGAAAACGAAGGACCCGTGCCTGGGTTCGAGGACAACCGGCCCCGCGAAGGACACGTGGTAGCCGACGCGTGCGGGCGAGCCGTTGGCCAGGTAGGCGTAGGCGGCCTCGGTGGCGGCTCCCTTCAGCAGATTCGTGTTCGTGCCATCATCGAGGGCGATGACGCGCGCGGCATTGGCGGCCTCGTAGTCGCGGGCCGCCTGCCCGGGTGCGACCACGTCGGTGGCCGAGCGCAACGGACTCTCACCCGGGGTGAGGGCGAGCGTGCCGTACTGGTTCGTCTGGTAGTTGTCGGTGATGGTCCACGTACCCTGGGGAGCCAGGAGCATCGACTCGTAGGGCTCCGCCTGATCGGGGGTAGGGACGCCGGTCACCGGCGTAGGGGTCACGCCCTGGCAGCCCTCAACGTTACTCACGGAGGTCGCCGCCAACTGGGTGAGGCTCTGCGGGTTTCCCTTCGCGGTCGTCGCGGGGAACTCACCAACCGTTCCGGTGACGCGCACGCACGTTCCGACCGCTGGAACCTGGCCGTTCTTCCCCGCGTAGACAAACAGAGCGTCCGAACTCGCGCGTCCCTCATCCCACGCGCCGCCCGAGCCGGGGGTCTGGATCGTGTAGCCGTCCAGCGTCGCGTCCAAGCCGGACTCGGCGGCCGGGTACGCGGCGGTCACAACGCCGAGCGTCGTCACGGTGGCCCCCACCAGCGCGGAATCATCCCCCGCGCCCACGGCCTGGATGTCCGGGATCGGCGTATCGACGAGGCCTGGGCTGGCCTCCCCCGATTGCGCGGAAGTTTCGGGGGCGGAAGACTGAGCGGGCTGCGTCGGCTCCTCAGGCTGCGCCGCACCTGACTGGGCCTGCGTGCCCTCAGTCTGCGCAGCTCCCGACTGGCTTGCTTCCACCGCACCCGATTGGCCCGCATCAGCCGCCCATGCGGCGGGCACAAGCCCCATCGCGGAGAGCGCGAGCGCGCCGAGTACAGCTAGTGATCGTGTCCCGCACTTCATCGGGATGTCCTCTCAACCTCACCTCACCGTGAGGGGCCGACGAGCCCCGTGCCGCAGGCGTTTTACCAACGGCAACACGAGTTATGACAAGTGTAATCGCACGCACACGTGTGCGGAAGATGTTGAGAATATTCCCGAAAATACAAGGCGTTTCCGGGCGAGCGTGCACCCGACAGCGCGAAGCGGCCCCGACCTCGTCAAACTGAGCCGAGGTCGCGGCGCTCCCCTGGCCTCGGCATACCCAGCCCCGGCCTCGTCGCTGGGCGAACGAAGGTTAGGACGCCGAGTACGGGGAGACGACCACCTGGGCGCGCTGCAGATCCTTGACCTCCGAGTATCCCATCGAGGCCATGGTCCGCTTGAGCGCGCCAATAAAGTTCAGCGAACCATCCGCGCGGGTTGAGGGGCCATAGAGGATCTGCTCGAGCGTGCCCGTCGTACCCACGTGGACGCGCTGGCCGCGCGGCATATCCGGATGCGTCGCCTCCGACCCCCAGTGCCAGCCGCGCCCCGGAGCCTCCTCCGCGCGGGCGATGGCCGCACCCAGCATGACGGCGTCGGCGCCGCACGCAATCGCGCGCGACAGGTCACCGGAGCGGCCAATGCCGCCGTCCGCGATGACGTGCACGTAGCGGCCGCCAGACTCATCCATGTAGTCGCGCCGGGCTGCCGCCACGTCCGCGATCGCGGTCGCCATGGGCGCGTGCACGCCCAGGGACTGGCGCGTCGAATGCGCCGCACCCCCACCAAAACCGACGAGGACGCCGGCCGCTCCCGTGCGCATCAGGTGCAGGGCAGCCGTGTCCGTACACACGCCGCCGACGATGACGGGGACGTCCAGCTCGTAGATGAAACGCTTGAGGTTGAGGGGCTCGCGCCGCGACGACACGTGTTCGGCGGACACCGTCGAGCCGCGAATAATGAACAGGTCGACGCCCGCGTCCACGACCGCGCGCCAATGCTGCTGGACGCGCTGGGGCGAGAGCTTGCCTGCGACCACCACGCCGGCTTCGCGCAGCTGCTTAAGGCGCGCGGTAATCAGCGACGGCTTGATCGGCTCGGAGTAGATGCGCTGAAGGGACGCGATCGACTCCTCCTCACCCAGGTGAGAGATGCGCTCAAGGATCGGGGTCGGATCCTCGTAGCGGGTCCACAAGCCATCCAGGTCGAGCACGCCGATACCACCGAGGCGACCAAAAGCGATCGCCGTCTCCGGGCTCATCACCGAGTCCATCGGGGCCGCCATCACGGGAATGTCGACGTGGTAGGCGTCGATCTGCCAGCCCACGTTGACGTCCTCGGGATCCCGGGTGCGCCGCGAGGGCACGAGGGCGATATCGTCCAGCGTGTAGGCGCGGCGCCCGCGTTTGCCACGACCGATTTCCACTTCGTCGCTCATGACCCGATTCTACTGCCTCGGGGACGCAGATGTGCCCGCCCTCTGCCACACTGGAGTCACCGGCAAGGCTAGGAGCAATCATGAGCTGGATCGACGACCCGTGGATGGGTTTTGACACCGAGACGACGGGCGTGCGCGCGCTCAAGGATCGCCTCGTCACCGCCGCGCTGGTGCTGCGCATCGACGGCGCGTCCTACCGCAGCGGTGTCAGCGCCCCCGACCAGGTCGCCACGTGGCTGACCGATCCGGGCGTCGAGATCCCCGAGCAGGCCACGGCTGTCCACGGCATCACGACCGAGCAGGCGCGCCGCGACGGCCGCCCGATCGAGGAGGTCCTCCACGAGCTGGCCGGTTCGATTGTCGAGCATTGGCTGCGGGGCTACCCGGTCGTCGCTTTCAACGCGACCTACGACATCACGCTGGTCAATCAGGAGCTGCGCCGCCACCACCTGGGTTCCTTCGAGGAGCGCCTGGAGGGCGCACCGATGCTGGTCGTCGACCCGCTCGTCCTGGACCGCAAGCTCGACCGCTTCCGCAAGGGCAAGAAGACGCTGACGGAGATGGCACCCGTCTACGGCGCGGTCGCCTCCCCGGACGCTCACACAGCCGAGGTCGACGTGGCCATGACGCTCGACGTACTCGCCGGCATGGTGGATAAGTACCCGCAGCTGGGCTCCATGAGCGCCCTGGAGCTCATGGATTACCAGCTCCAGGCTCACCAGGATTGGGCCGAGGACTTCGAGAAATACCTGCGCAAGCAGGGCAAGGACGCAAACATCGACCGCGAGTGGCCCCAGATCACGCCGCGAGGCCGCGGCGGCGACCAGGAGTAAGAACGCTTCGGGCGGGGGCCGGGTGCCGGCCCCCGTTTTCGTTGCGTCTGAAGAGTCCTCCGTGCGGCGCATGTACGAGCTGCGTGGCGGGCACCTATTCGAGCTGCGTGGAGGACGCCGCGGGTAGCGCAGCCTGCCCCCAAAAGTCGCATGCAATTCAATTGACTGAAGATTCAACAAAGCCTGAAAACGTTGCAATTCCAACACTCATCTTTCAATACATGAAAGGTTGACAGGGAAATTGCATGCGAAATTGGTGGGAGCTCAGCGATTAAGTAGTGCGAAGGCTGAGGGCGAGGTGGAACTGGCCGAGCAACGCGCAACACGTCACCAGTACGCGCAACACGTCACCAGTATTGGGCCGCGGGTTCACAACGGGACCGCAGTACCTGGCCAGATAAAAGTCGCACATAATTTCCCTCGGTCATTTTTCGAGCACTGCTCAAAACGTTGCAATTCCAACGATGCAAATTCAAAGTTTGAAGCAGCCGCAGGGGAATTACGTGCGACATTGTCGGGGAACTATACCAATGCCCTACACAGGACCAGACCAAGGGGTATGACGCCAGTTCGGGAGGATTACAGCCGAAAGGGAGGATTACACCGGTTCGGGAGGATTACACCGGTTAGGGAGCATTACACCACCTCCGAAGTGGTGCAATGCCCGGCTAAGTGGTGCAACACCACTTAGTAACAAGCCGAAATGCGGACTCGCTCGAGTGGAGAGGTCAAGGTCGTCGGCCGCCAGCTCACATACGGATAGGTAAGCAACATCCGGATAGCTTAATAACCTATCCGGATGTGCATAACCTATCCGCGTGTGCACAACCTATCCGGATAAGCCCAGGCAGAGGGCGCCGGCGGGGCCGCAAGGCCTGACCGGGCACACACCACACACCGCCAATGTGGAGGGTGCTGGCGGGCCACGGCCTGTTCGCCCACAAAAGTCGCATGCAATTCGATTGGGTGAAGATTCAACAAAGCTCGAAAACGTTGCAATTCCAACGCTGTAAATTCATGGTTTGAAATAGTCACAGGGGAATTGCATGCGAAATTGGTTGGGGATCAGCGGTGAAGAGGCGCGAGGGCTGCAGGTGACGTGGGCCTGACCGGGCACCGCACCACGCGCCACCAGTGTGGAGGGCGTCGGCGGGGCCGACGGCACCCGGAACACCTGCAGCGCGGACGGCGAGCGGGCGGGCGGGCCCGACGACGCCCGGAACGCCGGTGGCGCAGCCAACGGAACACCGGTGGCGCAGCAGCAATGCGGGTATGCGAGAGGCCCGGAGGCGAGTCGCCGCCTCCGGACCTCTACACGGGGCTCACTTGTCGTTGATGAGGTCCAACCACGTGCGGCGCTCACCCACGAGGATGCCGAAGTCGCGGTTCTGGTCCGCGATGGCGGCGTCGGTCGCGGGGTTCTTGATGAGGGCGGCCAGCACGTCGGGGGCGGCGGTGATGGCACCGACACCCTGACGGACCAGTTCGAGGACCTGCTCGGAGTTCTTGAAGGATGCGGCCAGGACGTCGGCCTTCAGGTCGTAGGTGCGCAGGGTGCGGTGAATTTCGGAGGCGACGCGCACGCCGTCGATGCCGTAGTTGTCCATGCGGTTGACGTAGGGGGCGACGTAGCGCGCGCCAGCCTTGGCGGCCATGAAGCCCTGCATCGAGGAGTGGATGCCGGTGGCCGTGACCTGCATGCCTTCGCGCACGATGCGCGGGATGGCCGCGAAGCCTTCGCGCGTGACGGGAAGCTTGATGAAGAGGTTGCCGCCGATTTCGCCGCGCAGCGCCCGGGCCTCGGCGACCATGTCATCGGCGCGTTGAGAGACGATCTGGACATGAAGTTGCGCACCATCGGGCAGGACAGACTTGATCGCGTGGAGAACCTCGAGGGGCTCCTTTCCTTCGCGGTACAGGATCGTCGGATTGGTGGTCACGCCGTCGATGGGGAGGTATTCGAGGGTCTTAGCGATCGCATCGACGTTCGCGTGATCGATGAGGATGAGCATGGGTGGCTCCTTTGCGCTGTCGTGGGTTTTTCGCACCACTAGGATAGCGCGGGCGGGAGCAGTCCACCGACTGCTCCCGCCCGCAGTTCACACTCGATTGAGGTGCTCAATGATGAGCTTCGCCGCTTTTGTGTTGCCCCCTGCGTTCCACGTCTCTTGGCGAAACGCGGACAGGCGCGCATGGCACTCACGATCCGATAGCACGCGCATTGCCACCTCACGAAGGACATCGGGAGTTGCTTCACGGATGTCCAACGCTTCACCCAATCCCAGTTCCTCCACCCGCCGCGCCACAGTCGGCTGGTCATTACCAACAGGAACAACCAGCATCGGTACACCGTAGAAGAGTGCCTCATTGACACTGTTCATACCGCCGTGGGTAATAAAGAGAGATGCTCGCGAGAGCACCTCGAGCTGCGGAACCCTGCGGCGAACCATCATCGTAGGAGGAACGGGTCCTAGGCTCTCGGGGCGCACCGAGTCACCGATCGCCATGACAACACGCATTCCAGTGCTGGCGAAAGCTTCCACGCACCGACGGAAGAACCGTTCGGATTTGTTGAGTTCTGTTCCAAGAGATATATAGACGAGAGACCCTCTGCCCGCAGGAGGCTCAAATGGCTCGTGGCGACGTCCACCGATAGATGCGCCTACGAATGCATACCGTGATTGAGGAAATTCATTGGCGTACACCTGGAAGCTCCGAGGCGTGTAGGTGATGTTGAGAGCAGGGCTATTACGCACAATCTCAGCCTCAAGTTCTCGGAATCGCCAGCCATATCTCCTACTCATAGGTGCAGAGATGAGCGATCTCAGGCGCGGAAAACGGAAGATTGAGGTTAGGTACAACCCGCCGTTGCGCCCGAAGTCTTCCAGCACATGCTCATTAAGTGCGAAGGTTGAAAATAGCCTAATGGGGACGATCCCCAAACGGTCAGCGAGCGCCTTGCCTGATACAAAGAGCATTTCGTAGATCAGGCAGTCGTATTCTGCGCCAATACGCAGCACCGTCCGATAAGCCGCACGCCAGCAGCGCATGCGATCCTGGAATGGACTCGGGAAGAGGGGATAGCCATCGTAAGGGACAAAACGTGCGCCCGTATTTTCCACCGCTTCTCGCCACGTAGGCGAATGAACATAAGTGACACGATGCCCCATATCAGTGAGCATCCGAGCTAAGCCGAGCGTCGGGTTCGTGTGCCCAGAAAACGGCAAATTCACCATGAGAATGGAGTAGGATTTGCGCTCACTCATAGAAACGACCCACCCCGTTTTTGATAACTGCGATGGCGTCCTCACTGAGTACCTGCGCATCGAAACGCTCGAGGAACGCAGCGATGAAGTCCACCTTTTGACACATTCGCTCATACGTATCCGCAACGATCAGCGGATCGACCCACACATCGACAAGGAGGACCAACACTTCAGCGACTTCATGGGGAAAGATACAGCCGATTTCACCAGACTCCATTCCCTGGCGCAGCATTTGTTCCAGGTGGGGCGCAAGCTTTGTCAGCGAGTGACGCAATGATTCCAGTAAGGCTTCAGGAACCTCACTCACCCAGTTGGCGCGCCCGAGACCACTTTGCGGACTAGACGCGACCATGTGCGTCGCGAGGATCGTCATTCTATCGGTCACCGACGCATCAGATCGCGCGGCAAGGTCTTCGACAAATACGTTGAGATGGCGCCACTCTCCCTCTATAACGGAACGCAGCACCTCCTGCTTTGACGAGAAATGATGATAAATCGCCCCCTTCGACATGCCACTCGTCCTGACGATATCTTGCATGGTGGTCGTGTCGTAGCCCTTCTCTGCGAAGAGCTGACGGGCGGCTACACAGATCGCTTCCCGGGCACGCTCGGATTTCTCGGCCTGATTCATACAACCTCCATTCCAAACCGACGGTCGGTTTTACTTTAGTTTCCTCCTCCACCCCCAACAAGACAGCTCACTGAAGAGTCCGGATGACAAGACGGGCCACACTGCCACGACTTGACGAAAGAACCAGCTCCCCGTCCTCTTTACACAGCTCCCCACCCACACAGTCGCCACATAAACCCTTGGATGTTTCCAAGACACAACATGCCCGCTACCAACTCAGACAGCGCATCTCCCCCGGTCACCCTTGAAGACAAGAAGCGGGCGGGAGCAGCCCAGCGACTGCTCCCGCCCGCAATAACCGCTCGATCTGCGATTACTTCGCCGAGGAGGAGTGATAGTTCGGCGCTTCCGTCGTCATCTGGACGTCGTGCGGGTGCGACTCGCGCAGGCCCGCGCTGGTGATGCGCACGAAGCGGCCGTTGGCCTTGACCTGGGAGATCGTGGAGGCTCCCAGGTAGAACATGGTCTGGTGCAAGCCGCCGACGAGCTGGTAGATCACCGAGGCGAGGGAACCGGTGTAGGGCACCTGACCCTCGATGCCCTCGGGGACGATCTTGTCGTCGGAGGTGACGTCGGCCTGGAAGTAGCGGTCCTTGGAGTAGGACTTGCGCCCGCGCGAGCTCATCGCGCCGAGCGAGCCCATGCCGCGGTAGCGCTTGAACTGCTTGCCGTTGGTGAACACGACCTCGCCCGGGGACTCCTCGCAGCCGGCCAGCAGGGAGCCGAGCATGACGGTGTCGGCGCCGGCCACGAGGGCCTTGCCGATGTCGCCCGAGTACTGCAGACCACCGTCGGCGATGAGCGGGACTCCGGCGGGACCGCAGGCCTGGGCGGCCAGGTGGATCGCGGTGATCTGGGGGACGCCGACGCCGGCGACGACGCGGGTGGTGCAGATCGATCCGGGGCCCACACCGACCTTGACGGCGTCGACGCCCGCGTCGATGAGCGCCTGCGCGCCCTCGGTCGTGGCGACGTTGCCGCCAATGATGTCGATGCCCTCAAACGTCGGGTCGGCCTTGATGCGGCGGATTATGTCGAGGGCCAGCTGGGCGCCGCCGTTCGCGGTGTCGACGACCAGGACGTCCACGCCGGCCTCGGCCAGGGCGGTGGCGCGCTCCCAGGTGTCGCCCCAGTAGCCGACGGCCGCGCCGACGACGAGGCGGCCGCGCGAGTCCTTCGTGGCGTTGGGGTATTGCTCGGTCTTGACGAAGTCCTTGACGGTGATGAGGCCGGTCAGGTGGTCGTTCTCGTCGACGATGGGCAGCTTTTCGACGCGGTGTTCGGCCAGCAGGTGCTTGGCGTGTTCGCGGGAGATGCCGACCTGGCCGACGACGAGGCGGTCGCGCGGGGTCATGCAGTCGCGCACGCGCAGGGTGGCCCACTCGTGCTGGGGGACGAAGCGCAGGTCGCGGTTCGTGATGATGCCCAGGAGTGCGCCGTCCTCGTTCACGACGGGCAGGCCGGAGACGCGGTAGTGGCCGCAGAGGCGGTCGAGTTCATCGATGGTGGCGTCGGGGCCGACGGTCACCGGGTCCTCGACCATACCGGATTCGCTGCGCTTGACCTGGCGGACCTGCGCGGCCTGTTCCTCGATGGAGAGGTTGCGGTGGAGGATACCGATGCCGCCCTGGCGGGCCATGGCGATGGCCATGCGCGCCTCGGTAACGGTGTCCATGGCGGCGGACAGGAGCGGGACGCGCAGCGAGATGTTTGTCGTCAGGCGACTGCTCGTGTCAACGGATGAAGGAACGACGTCCGTGAGCTCGGGAAGGAGCAGGACGTCGTCGTAGGTGAGGCCGGTCAGGCCGAAAGGATCATGTGTTGCGAGTTCTCCCATGGGCCAATTGTAGGCGGTCGGTGACGCTTTCGCGTCCTCGCCTCCACGCATATCCCACAGCCGGGCATGAATGGAACGAGGCCGGGGCGCCCGCGCGGCCCTCAGGAGGTCACGCTGGGGGCGGGCTGGGAGGCGTAGCGGGCGGCGGTTGCGCCGGTGACTGTGAGATGGATCGGGGCGGCGCCTCGTGCCAGCATGCGGGCGGCGGTGAGGGCGTCGGGGCGCCCCTCCCACACGAGCATGGAGACGGAGCCGTCGGGTGCGACTTCGTGGATCCAGCGTCCCATCCCGGCGCGGGCGTGGGAGTCGGCCCAGGCGACGGCGCGGGCGTAGTCGACGGCGAGGTCCTCGGCGCGCGAGGGGTCCACGACCTCGGCGAGGACGCGGGCGGCGCTGGCGGCCTCGCATACGACCCAGTGCATGCGCTGGGGGGCGGCGACAACGCCTGTGGGGTCGAGGGTGTAGACGATGCCACCCACGCCCTCGTCCGTCCACCCGTCGGCGAGGGCGCGGTCGTAGAGCGCGGTCGCGGTGTCGATCATCCAGGGGCCGGGCTTGTCGCCCATGTGGGTGAGAATGGCATGCACCTGCCCGATGAGGCGGGCGGCCTTGAATCCGAGGCCGGGGAGGGTATCTCCGGGACGGATGAGCTCGACGGGGGCTTGGTCGGCCGAGGCGGGCAGGGGGCACCATTCCGCGTCGTAGAGGTCGGGCAGTGCGAAGCCGCAGCGCGCGGCGATCTCGCCGACGAGACGCAGGATCGAGCGCGCGCGGTCGAACCAGACGCGCTCCCCCGTCGCTTCCCAAGCGGCCAAGTAGGCCTGCGCGGTGTCGAGGTTGGTGGAGAGGCGACACAGCGGCGAACGCTTGCCAGTCGCGGCCTCGATCTCCTCGCGCACGGCACCGGCGCACGGGTCCCACCAGCGCTGATCCTGGTCCGCTTCAAGGTCGGCGAGCAGGTCGCGCGCCTCATTGTGTCCGACCATCAGGGCTGCGGCGGTAGCGCCGATCATCGCCGACTGTGCGCGCTGCGAGAAGATCACCCGAGGAACGGGGGTCGCACTATTTTCCGAGGTGGGCACGACCTCGGCGTACCAGGATCCGTTCGGGGCGCGCAGGGGTCCGGCGAGGGCGGCGAGGCCGTGGCTGACCAGGTGCGCGGCCCCCTCGATGCCCCGCATCTGCGCGAGGGCGAAGACGTGCGTCATGCGCGCGCTGATGCGCGCGTCGAGCGGGCGTCCGAGGTCCACCTGACCGTCGGCGCGCAGGAAGGCGAAACCGACCCGCGCCTTCGACCGGGAAGCGAAGGCGACGAGCGCGTCAAAATCAGCGTCGAAAGCGCGGCGCAGGTCTTCGTTGTTCCAGGGGGCGTTCATGACTGTTCTCCTGCCGGTACGTGCCTTCACGGTATCACCTGACCAGGCGCTGCGGGCGGAGACGGG
This sequence comes from Pauljensenia sp. 27098_8_83, assembly GCF_041432695.1. Lineage (NCBI taxonomy): Bacteria > Bacillati > Actinomycetota > Actinomycetes > Actinomycetales > Actinomycetaceae > Pauljensenia > Pauljensenia sp. 27098_8_83. The sequence goes on from NZ_JAPWAD010000005.1 coordinate 51,485, forward strand.
GGCGCTGAGCGCGCAGTTGAGCGGGCAATTGCGCGTGGACCGCCGCCCGCGTTAGGAGCGGCCGACCAGCTGCAGATCCGCTTGGGGTGCGAGGAGCGCGAGGGCTTCTTCGACGCAGGCGCTGATCGTTCGCACGCGCTGGACGTGTGGAGAGAGGACGTCGGGGGCGTCCGTGCCCACCATGATCGTGGGAACGCCGTAGCGGGCGACCAGGCTTTCGACGGTGTGCGCGCAGGAGGGACCGCAGCCCAGGACGACGGTCAGTGCGGGAACGCCGCCACGCACGTATTCGCGGAAGCGATCGGCGGCGGCGACACCTCCGTATTTTTCGCTCGATAGTAGGCGAACGTCGCATCCGTACCAGGCCAGGGCGACGCCGACGACCTGAGCCGGGGTCTCGTGGAGGGCGTCGCTGACGATTGCGATGCGGTCCCCGCCGATGAGGGCGCGCGTAGGCCGCGACTGGTAGGCGCAGCGGCACACGCGCTGGAAGGCGTTGACGAGCATGATGGCGGGCGAGGATCCGACCGGGTCGCCGCCGGGTGCGGATCGCAGGGATTTGAGGGCGGGTTCGACGAAGCGCGACCACGTATGGACGAGGCCGTGGCTGGCGACCGCCGATTCGAGCACTTCCTCGAGGCGCTCGTAGTCGTCGGCGAGGACCACGGTGCGCAGCTGTGCGGCGTTGTCGGGGCCGGATTGGGGCAGGCGTGCCCGTTCGGCCAGGGCACGTTTGGCCGCCTCGGCGGCGGGCAACCCGGCGCGCACGTGGTGGATCATGGCACGCAGGCGTTCAACGTCCTCGGGCAGGTAGCGACGGCGCGCTCCGGCTTCTCGTTGTGCGGGGCCGAGACCGTAGCGTCGTTCCCAGGTGCGCAGCGTCGACGCTGACACGCCGAGTTCGTCGGAGACAGAGGAGACGGTACGGGAGCGGTCGGCGAGAGCCGACTGCTCGATGATCGCCCGTGGCATGCCTGCTCCTCTCCGCGGTGTGTCGGCGCTTGTCCGGTACCCCGATTCTTGCGTGTTAGAAGCTGACACGCCACAGGAAAGACCCGACGCACACGCGAAAAGTTGTTCACAAAGTTATTCACTGCTCGTTCAACTCGCGCACCTGAGTTTTATCGGGGTTTTAACAGTCCAGACCCCCACGCGCTGAGAACTGGATCATAATTCGAGAAAGATCCTTGAATAACTACCGCGCAAGTGTCTATTCTTGCCGACATCGTGTGCCGAAAATGTCGGCACGACAGACATGAAGGAGGCACCCAATGACTGACGTCTCCCGTCTGCCCGGACCCATGATCGATGCGTGGGAATGGCAGTACGAAGCGGCGTGCCGTGACCTGGACACCGAGCTGTTCTTCCACCCCGAGGGCGAGCGCGGCTCCACACGCCGACGCCGCGCGGCGAACGCCAAGGCGATCTGCGCAACCTGCCCGGTGATCGAGCAGTGCCGGTCCTACGCTCTGGCCGCCCAGGAGCCCTACGGCATCTGGGGTGGAATGACCGAAGAAGAACGACGCGAAGAGATCCGTTCCTCCGGGCGCGGTCGCCGCGTCTCCTAACGCGCATCCATTGTTCGGTGCGGCATCGCCACCGCGGTGCCGCACCTTTTTACTGCCCGCCCAAACGCCCATCCTCTCCGGGAGCTCGCATGACCGACAACGACAACAAGGCCTCGCAGAACAAGGCCGAGGACGCCCCGACCAACCTGTACAAGACGCTCTTCTTCGTGACCGCGCCGATCACGGCGATCCTTGCGGGCGCTTGCGTGTGGATGGGCGTCCAGCTCTCCTCCACCTCTCCGGCGAGTCAGGCCACCCCTGCGGCGACGCCCACAGCGGCCGCTCAGATGCCGCAGAATTCGGAGACTGCGGCTCCCAGCCAGACGAACGCGAACAACCTGGAGATCATGAAGTCTTTCGTGCGTCACCAGGCCGATGACCCGCAGGCGAAGGGTGATATCAACGCCCCGGTCACCATGGTTCTCTTCTCCGACTTCGCGTGCCCCTACTGCACGAAGTACGCCCAGGAAGTTGACCCCGCGCTGGCTGACCTCGTTGCGGATGGGACGCTGCGCGTGGAGTGGTACGACCTGGCGCAGATCACCGAAACTTCTCCCCTGGCGGCCCAGGCAGGCATCGCGGCCGGTGAGCAGGGTAAGTTCTGGGAGTTCCACGACGCGGTCTACGCAGCGGCCGACCCGACCGGTCACCCGCAGTACTCCGAGCAGGCACTCGTCGATTTCGCAGCCCAGGCGGGCGTGCCCGACTTGGACAAGTTCCGCGAGACGATGCTCTCCGACCACACCGTTTCCAAGGTGAAGGCAGCCAAGGAACAGGCTCACCAGGCGGGCATCAGCGGCACGCCCACAATGTTCATCAACAAGGCGTTCGTCAGCGGCTACCGCGACGCTTCCTACATCCGCAACACGATCCTCGAACAGGCGGCGCAGTCCGCTTCCTGATACGAGGCCCCGCGCCGCAGGGATGAACGACGCGGGGAAAACAAACAAAATGGGCGGCCCGGAAGGATTCCTTCCGGGCCGCCCCTGTAGCGTTCAGTGTGCGAAGCGCTCAGCGCTCCACGACCGCCAGCACGTCACGCGAGGACAGGATCTGGAACTCCTGGCCATCGTACTTGACCTCGGTGCCGCCGTAACGCGAGTAGATGACCACGTCGCCGACCTTGACGTCGACGGGGATACGGTTGCCGTTGTCGTCCACGCGGCCGGGGCCCACGGCGATAACTTCGCCTTCCTGCGGCTTCTCCTTGGCGGTGTCCGGAATGACCAGGCCGGAGGCGGTGGTCTGCTCGGCCTCAACCTGGCGGATGACGATGCGGTCCTCGAGGGGCTTGATGGAGATCGACATTGTCGCTCCCTTTCTTTTTTGTCACGAAGGTGCTCGTCCGTTCCCTGCCGTCGCGGGGGTCAGGTGCGGGACCGGTCGCGGGTTTTCCCGCGCTTCCTCCACGAGTGTAGGCGCGGTCCTGGCACTCGGGCAAGCCGAGTGCCAGGCGCGTTCACCCTGGGCGAGACTCGGCCCGCACTATCCACCCCCGACCGCACACCCACAGACGGCCTCGTCCCTGAAGAGATGGGACAATGAGCGGATGAGCGCCCTGACCCCCGTTCTATCCTCCCCCGGCTGGGAGCTGCTGGAATCCCTGCAAGCCAAGCAGGCCACTAACCCGATTCCCCTGCCGGAGCTCGGCTCTGCCCTGCGAGCCTCCGGCCTCGACGCGGAGCTGGTGGTCGCCGTCCTCACCCAGCTCGCCCTGCGCCAGGCTGCGCGCGCCAAGTTCGGCCCCTTCGCCTCGCACATGGTTTTCACGCGCGACGGTCTCGAGCAGGCCACGCGCCTCCTCGTGGCCGCCCGGCATGCCCAGCGATTCCGGGACTGCGGGGCGAGCCGCGTCGCGGACCTGGGCTGCGGCATCGGATCGGACGCCATGGCGATCGCCGGCCTGGGCATGGACGTGCTAGCCGTCGACATCGACCCCGACGCCGCGGGGGCCGTCGCCGCGAACCTGCGCGCCTTCGAGGGATCCGAGGTACGCCTGGGGGACGTCACCGACCTCGACATGGGCGAACTCGCCGAAGAAGGCGTCGACGCAATCTTCGCGGATCCCGCCCGACGCACGGGAGCCTCGCGCGGATCGGCGCGCATCACGGACCCGGAGCAATGGTCCCCTCCCCTCTCTCTCGCCCTGGGCTGGGCCTCCACGATCGACCGCGTCGGCATCAAGGTCGCGCCGGGCATCGCCTACGAGCACATCCCCTCCTCCTGGCACGCGCAGTGGGTGAGCGTGGGCGGCGACCTCGTCGAGGCCTCGCTCTGGTCTCCCGCGCTGTCCCCCGAGGGGCGGGGCCGTTCGTGCCTCCTCCTCGACGAGGCCGGGGCCGCCCATTCGCTCTCCACGCCCGAGGGCTTCGCGCCGAACGCGCCCGCGCCCCGCGTTGAGGTCGCTCCCCTGGGCGCGATGGTTGCCGAGCCCGACAGCGCGGTCATCCGCGCGGGGCTCCTCGGACGCCTCGCACAGGACGTCGGAGCCGGCATCGTCTCCGACAAGATCGCCTACCTGACAGGGGATGACCTGCCCGACTCCCCCTTCTTTGACCGTTTCGAGGTCCTCGCGGTGACCAACCTGCGGGCAAAGGCAATTTCTGTCGAGCTGCGCTCGCGCGGGGCGGGCAGCGTCGAAATCAAGAAGCGCGGAGCGGACATCAACCCGGACGACCTGCGTAAATCCTTGAAATTGGGCGGCGGAGGCGAGCAGCTGACCGTCATCGCGACGCGCGTCGACGGGCGTCACCGCGCGATCATCTGCCGACGGTTGGCTAAAAACCTGTAAGGAAGCTCTCGGCCGCCACTGGGTCCCTGCCTGCCAGAATGGAGGCAGCCAGCGAAAGGATCGACATGTCTTTGCCCTTCGGTTCCTCCCAGCGCTCCACGATTGGTATCGAGTGGGAGCTCCAGCTCGTTGACCGTGATTCCCACGACCTGCGTCAGAGCGCGGACGCCATCATCGACCGCGCGACGAGCGACGGCAAGCTCTACCCGGGCGTGCACCGCGAGATGCTGCTCAATACGATCGAGGTCGTCTCGAAGCCGCGCGCGACCGTCGCCGAGTGCATGGCCGACCTCATGGATTGCGTGGACTACCTGACTCCGCTGGCCTCGGACCTGCGCATTGACCTGGCGACCGCCGGCACGCACCCCTTCGCACGCCCCGGCCGCCAGCGCGTCACCGATTCGCAGCGTTACGCGCAGCTGGTCGAGCGCACCGCCTACTGGGGACACCAGATGCTCCTGTACGGCGTCCACGTCCACGTCGGTGTCGAGGACCGCGCGAAGATCCTGCCGATCCAGGCCGCTCTCACCGCCCACCTGGGCCACCTGCAGGCCATCTCCGCATCCTCCCCCTTCTGGGCGGGTGAGGACACCGGATACGCGTCCAACCGCGCGATGGTCTTCCAGCAGCTTCCCACCGCCGGCATCCCGCGCCAGTTCGCCACGTGGGAGGACCTTGAGGCCTACACGGACGACATGATCCGCACGGGCGTCATCGAGGGATTCGACGAGGTCCGCTGGGACATCCGCCCCTCCCCTGCCTTCGGCACGATCGAGAACCGGGTGTACGACGCGGCGACGAATGCGACCGAGGTCGGCATTTTCGCGGCCTTCACCCACGTCCTCGTCGAGCACTTCTCGCGCCTGTACGACGCGGGCGAGCCGCTGCCCGTCCTACCGGACTGGTTCGTCGCCGAAAACAAGTGGCGCTCCGCCCGCTACGGCATGGACGCGACCCTCATCGTCTCGCGCGACGGCACCACCGAGAGCGCCCGTGACGGCATCGCACGACTGAAGGAGGAACTGGCCCCCGTCGCCGAGGACCTGGGATGCGCGCGCGAGTTCGCGGGCCTCGAGACGATCCTGGCGATCGGCGCGTCCTACGAGCGTCAGCGCGCCGTCGCCGCGGCTGCCCGCCCCGGTCAGGGCCTCGACGCAGTGGTGGATCTCATGCGCGCCGAAATGAGCGCTGGACGCCCCCTCGCCCTCGCCGAATTCGCGACTCTGAACGCCTGAACTCAGCCGACATGTGCCCCACGCCTCCACCCGGGCGTGGGGTTTGTCATCATCGCCACACGTTCCCAGCACACTGTCAGCGCACTCCCAGAACACCGCCGTATCCTTAAAGCGGCCGTTAAACTGAAGCTGAGAGGACACTCGCCCGTGGTGCAGGAAGCAACGCAGTCACCCGAATCTGAACACGAACCATCTGCGCTCGCCAAGGTCCTCGCCCCAATCGGCGCCACCCTGCAGACACTCTGGCTCCTACTCTCCTCACTCACGCGACTCACCGTCCGCTGGCTCTCACGCTGCCCCGCCACTGCGGTCCTGACTGTCGCGCTCATGATCACCTCGGCGTCCTACTGGGTGTGGCGCGGCCAGTTCCAGGCCCTCGAAGCCGACCCGTCCAGCCCCCACTGGTGGGCCATCCTCTCCTCCGTCGGCGCGGTTCCCGGCAGCTTCATCGCGACGGCCGTGCTCGGCATCATCGTTATGATCGTCGCGGGCGGTGCGGCCGAGCGGCACCTGGGTACCCGCGCGTGGATCGCCGCCGCCGCGGCCGGACAGGTCGTCGGCGTCGCCGCCACCTGGCTGACGCTGCCGCTCCTCACCCGTTTCTTCTCCACCTGGGGACACACCATCGACGCGGGAAGCCTGTGGGGCACCAGCCTCGTCCTCGTCGCGCTCGTGGGTGCGGCCGCGCAATCGCTGGCCTCCCACTGGCGCTGGCGCGCCCGTTTCCTTCTCATCGGCATCCTCGTCCTGTCTGCCGCAATCCTCGGGTCCGCGATCTCCTACGCGCGCGTGTGGGCTCTCCTCGCGGGCATGGTGGCCGCACGGCTTGCTGGCGTGCGCGGAGAGCGCACCGACTCCCTCGACGACATCACGATCGGCCGCCAGCTGGCTTCCGTCGCCGCCCTGTGCTGGGCGTGCGCGGCTACCCTGACGGTCGTGGCCTCCTCCCCCGAGGGCCCTCTCGGGCAGATGCGTTGGTCGCTGGGACCCGCGTGGTGGCTCGAAGGACGCACAGGCATCATCGCCACCCTCCTGAGCCTGGCACCCATCACACTTCAGCTCATCTTCGCCTACGGCTTGCGTAAGGGTCGGCGCGCCGCCTACTACGGCACCCTCATCCTTCAGCTCGTTCTCGGTCTGTCGACCGTCGCGTCGACGGCTACTGCCCTCGCCCAGGGTACAGACGAGAACGGCATGGCCAGGCCCGAGCTCGTGACAACAGCGTCGCTCCTCCTCGTCCCCGTCATCCTCAACATCGCACTGTGCGCCATCACGTGGTCGGTGCGCCGCTCCTTCACCATCCACGCGGTACCCTCCACGACCTCGACCCTGCTGCGCCGCTGGCTGATCCTCATGGCGGCCTGCGCGGGCGCTGTCCTCGTCCTCGGTTTCCTCACGAGCGACTCGTTCGTCCCCCTCGATGCTCTGAACTCTGGCGATGATCTGACGGTCACCGACTACGCCTCACCGTTGCAGATCTTCCACGACTACCTGCTCGCACTTCTCCCCACGGCAACCGCCTCGATCTTCGAGCCGTCCCTCGTTCCGATGACCCGCTTCGCCGAGGCACCGGTCCAGTGGGTGCCCCTCGTCGCCTGGGTGGGCACGCTCGTGATCATCCTGAGCGCGCTGCTGGCCAGGCCTCGTATCCCGCAGTCCTCGCCGCTCGAGAGCCTCACGCCGCTCCTGCGCGCCCACGGCGCCGGCACGCTCGGATGGATGCAAACGTGGGCGGGCAACCAGGTGTGGGTGTCTGAGTCGGGCGAGGCGGGGGCCGCCTACCGCGGGTCGGGCGGCGTTGCGCTCACTGTCACCGACCTCGCGTACGAACCGGGCAAGGCCACCGCAGCCATCGCACAGTTCGCGTCCTTCGCGTCCTCCGCGGGCCTGACCCCCGCGCTCTACTCAGTCCACGAGGAACTCGCGCAGGCCGCGCGCGAGGAGGGCTGGACGATCATGCAGGTCGCCGAAGAATCCCTGCTCGACCTGCCCGATCTCGCCTTTAAGGGCAAGGCCTACCAGGACGTGCGCACCGCCATGAACCACGCGACCCGCGAGGGCGTGTCGGCTGTGTGGACCACCTGGGACGAGTGCCCGGCGGGGTGGCGCGACCAGATCACCGCCATTTCCGACACGTGGAGCGCCGATAAGGCCCTGCCCGAGATGAGCTTTACGCTCGGCAGCGTGCGCGAGCTCGCGGTCCCCGAGACGCGCATCCTGGTCGCCATCGACGAGGAGTCGACGATCCACGCGGTCACCTCGTGGCTGCCGATCTACCGCGACGGAGCGATCATCGGCCTGACCCTGGACGTCATGCGTCGCCGTGCGAGCGGGTGGCGCCCCGCAATCGAGTTCCTCATCGGCAAAGCGGCCCTGTCCGCGCAGGAGGAGGGCCTCGAGATCCTCTCCCTGTCGGGCGCTCCCCTGTCGCGCTCGGCCGACGACACCTCGGCGTTCGGGCCTCTCACCGACGCGCTCGCGGCCATCATGGAGCCGCTCTACGGCTTCACATCGCTGCACGCGTTCAAGCGCAAGTTTAAGCCCCGCACACAGTCCCTCTATCTAGCGGTGCCGGATCCAGCCTCACTCGCAACCGTCGGCCTGGCCATCTCGCACGCATACGTGCCCCACGTATCCCCCGCGCAGACCCTCACGCTTCTCGCTTCTGTCAGCGGCGGCCTCGCCAAACTCGCCGCGAAGGGCGTCGGCGATCTGCGGTCCACGCGCGCGGCCTCACGCGAGGGCGCGCAGGCCCAGGCCGGAAAGGACAAGCAATGAGCGTTATTGGAAACATCCCGCTGACCTCACTGACAACCCTCGTCATTGTCGGGGCGCTCGCCCTCGCCGCCCTGCTGGGAGGGTCAGCCCTGCTGGCGCGCTCTGAGCCCTCGCGCTGCCCGGGACGCGCGAGGCGATGGCTGGGTCGCACCGCTATCCTCCTCGTCCCCACGATCCTCCTCGCGTCGGCGGGTGGGCTGGTCTTCAATCGTTCGCTCGTCCTCGTGAAGACCAGCGGCGACCTGGGAAACCTCATCATGTCGACCGTCGTCGGCTCGACCACCCAGACCGGGGGCGAGGCCGACGTCGAGGCGCAGTCAGCTCCCGCATCCGAACTCGACGCAACCTTCACGACCGCCGACGACGGAATGCTGGAAACCACCTGGACCGGCCCATCGAGCGGGATCACCCAACCGGTCGACGTCATCACGCCGACCGGATATTCGACGACTGACGGCAAGACCTACGGCGTCATCGAGCTCCTGCACGGTTACCCGGGCGGCCCCGACGGAATCCTGCAAGGCCTCGGCATCCAACAGGAACTGGACAAGGCCATTGCCGCAGGCATCATCCCGCCGGCGATCGTCGTCGCCCCCGGTCTCAACGTCGATGAGGAAGCGCACGACTGCGCTGACATCGAAGGGCGCCCAGCCGTGTATACGTGGGTCTCCCACGATGTCCCCGAGATGATTCGGCACAACTTCCCCAACACGACGTCCAACCGCGATGGCTGGATGATCGGCGGCTTCTCCGCAGGCGCCTACTGCGCGATCTGGACCGCTCTGCGCACCCCGCAGACCTACGGGGCCGCCGCGTCGCTGTCCGGCTACGACACGCAGATCGAGGGACAGATGACCAACCAGGGGGACCAGTACCTCGCCGACAACACGCTGTCGACCATGCTGGCGAATCGTACGCCGGACGGGCTGCGCATCTACGCGATGGCCGCCGGGGACGACGCGGTCGGCGGTGCCTACACCGCTCTCAAGATGGCCTCGGCCGTCAAAGCTCCCGACTCGGTCACCACGGATGTCCCGCCGACCGGCGGACATACGGGCCCCCTCTGGAGCGAACACATCCCCAACCTGCTGGCCTGGTGGGGTTCTTCTGATCGCGTCGCCCGCGCCGTAGGTTCCACGCCGACGGCGGCTACCGCTCAGTCATCCGAGGCCTACGAATCCGTCGTTCCGGTCACCACCGTGACCCACGAAGTCCGGCCAACCGCTCCGAACGGCTACGTGACGCTCGGCATCCTCATCGTCGGGGTTCTGATCTCCCTCGTACTCGCCTGGCACTTCGCGCCGCGCTGGCAGCCGCAGCGCCACGACGAGGGGACCGACGAGGAGCACGGCGAGCACCACGCGCGTCACCGCGCGCAGCGCTCGGGTCGGTTCAACACGCTCCCACGCCCGGCGCTCAGCGCTCTCGCATACCTGGGACGGCTCACCGCACTGAGCGCCGCAGTCGGGAGCGCCGCGGCACTCATCGGCATTGCCTCCAACATGGTGGGTGGCTTCTACACCTCGTGGAGCTCGATCGCCGAAAGCTTCGTGGCCGGCCTGCGCTAACAGCGCGCCAGCTTCAGGCGCGGGGCGCCATGTAGGTCGTCGTCAGTTCCATGCCCGAGTCCGGAGAGAAATCCCAGTCCGAGGGCGGCAGGCCTGCCGCGACCAGCTCCGAGCCAATCGCAGCGATCTGAGCGCCATTGTCCGTGCAGAAGCGCAGCGGAGGCATACGCACGGCGACACCCGCGGCCTCCGCCCGCTCCGTCAGGAGGGCGCGCAGGCGCGAATTCGCGGAGAAACCACCGCCCACGACGATCGTCTTGCACCCGGTGTCCAAGGCCGCTCGCACGGCCTTCGCCGTCAGAGAGTCGTTAACTGCCTCGGAGAACGCCGCGCAGACGTTTTCCTTGCTGACGCTCTCCCCTCGTGTGGTCGCACCCTCGATGTAGCGGGCGACAGCCGTCTTCAGGCCGGAGAACGAGAAGTCGTACTTGTGGCGTTCCTTGTCCTTGCCTGCGGCCAGGCCGCGCGGGAAACGGATCGCCTCACGGTCCCCCTGCTGGGAGAGGCGGTCCACGTGCGGGCCGCCCGGGTAGGGCAGGTCGAGGAGACGCCCGACCTTGTCGAAGGCCTCACCGGCGGCATCGTCCAGGGTTCCGCCGAGCTCGACGACGTCCGTCGCGATGTTCCGGATCTCGAGGATGTTCGAGTGCCCACCCGAGACCACGAGGCCGATAAAGTGATCGGGCAGCGGCCCCTCGGCGAGCTTATCGACCGCGAGGTGACCGATCACGTGGTTGACGCCGTACAGGGGCTTGCCCAGGGACGAGGCCAGGGCCTTCGCCGCGCAAATGCCAACGGTCAGAGAGCCGACGAGGCCCGGTCCAGCGGCCACCGCGATCGCGTCGACGTCCGCAAGGGTGACGCCTGCCTCGTCGAGCGCGGCGTGCAGCGTCGGCAGGAAGGACTCAAGGTGCGCGCGCGACGCAATCTCGGGGATGATACCGCCGTAACGCGCGTACTCATCCATCGACGTCGCCGTACGGTCGACGAGCAGCTGCGTACCGCGTACGAGGCCGACGCCGGTCTCATCGCAGGTTGACTCAATACCAAGGACCAGGGGTTCACTCACGCCCCTAGTTTATGCCTCGCGTGCGACCGCCGCCGCACACGCGCTCCGCCTTGGTGCCGCGAGTCAGGAGTCGGCGTCGACCTGATCCCCAGAACGTGCGTTCGCAACGAACATCGCGACGCCCGCAACGGCAAAGACCAGCAGGCTCCACGGGAACAGCGAATCCGCGATCGGCTTGATCTGAGGCGACCCGAAGAGAACGCCCAGGAGCAGGAGGATCGACAGGATCGCAAAGACAATCATCGCCGTGATGCCGATGGTCGCGCTGACCCAGTAGCGCCGCGTGTGCGTGTTCGGGCCGTTTTCATCGAAGTGCATGGCAGGACTCCTCTCTGAGCCGATGATCCTTTCTTCATCATACGCCCCGCTCCGCCGCATGATTGCCACTTTGGATCAGGCTGCGCCAAGGCCCCACCGAGGAGGAGACTGCGGCAAGTTACGGGGGCATAACGCGGGAGGGCCCGGCGCATACGCGCCGGGCCCTCCGTGAGGCCACTCCAGATCGATCAGACGCCCTTGAAGGCAGCCTTGCCGAGCTGGCGGTTGAGGTTTGCGATCACGTCGAGCGGGATCTGCTTGGGGCACACCGCCGCGCACTCACCGATGTTCGAGCAGGAGCCGAAGCCCTCCTCGTCCATCTGGTTGAGCATGTTGACCACGCGCTTGTAGTTCTCGGGCTTGCCCTGCGGGAGCAGACCGAGGTGCGTGACCTTCGCGGAGGTGAACAGCATCGCGGACGCATTCGGGCAGGCAGCCACGCACGCACCACAGCCGATGCAGGCGGCAGCCTCGAACGCGCGATCCGCGTCCTGCTTCGGGACCGGGGTCGCGTGCGCGTCGGGGGCTGCACCCGTGTTCACGGAAATGTAGCCGCCGGCCTGGATGATGCGATCCAGCGCGGAGCGGTTGACCACGAGGTCCTTGATGATCGGGAAGCCCTCTGCACGCCACGGCTCAATCGTGATGACGTCACCGTCGTTGAAGGAACGCATGTGCAGCTGGCAGGTCGTGGTGACCTCCGGGCCGTGCGCGATACCGTTGATGACGATGCCACACTGACCGCAGATACCCTCGCGGCAGTCGGAGTCGAAGGCGATGGGTTCCTCGCCGCGCGCGAAGAGCTCTTCGTTCAGGACGTCGAGCATCTCCAGGAACGAGGACTCTTCCGAGATTCCCTTCACCTGGTATTCATGAATTGCGCCCTTGTCTTCGGGACCGTTTTGGCGCCAGATCCTCAGTGTCAGGTTCACTTGTAGCTCCGCTGCTTCAGCTCGATGTCGTTGTAAATCAGGTCTTCCTTGTGGAGGATCGGGGGCTCGCCGTCGCCGGCAAACTCCCAGGCCGCCACGTACAGGAACTTGTCGTCGTGACGCAGCGCCTCGCCCTCGGGAGTCTGGGACTCCGCGCGGAAGTGGCCGCCGCACGACTCTTCGCGGTGCAGGGCGTCGATGCACATGAGCTCGCCCAGCTCCATGAAGTCAGCCACGCGGCCGGCCTTCTCGAGGGACTGGTTGAGTTCGCCGATCGACTTGCCGGGAACGCGAACGTTCTTCCAGTAGTCGGCACGCAGCTCACGGATCAGACCGATGGCCTTCTTCAGGCCCGCCTCGGTGCGCTCCATGCCGCAGTACTCCCACATGATCTTGCCCAGCTCCTTGTGGAATGAATCCACGGAGCGAGTGCCATTGATCGACATGAGGGTGTCGATGCGTCCCTGAGCGGACTCGAGAGCTTCCTTGACGGAAGGCGAGTTCTCGTCCAGCTTGGGCAGGTGGAAGCAGTGCGCCAGGTAGTCGTTGATCGTGTTGGGCAGGACGAAGTAGCCGTCCGACAGGCCCTGCATGAGCGCCGAGGCACCCAGGCGGTTAGCGCCGTGGTCGGAGAAGTTCGCCTCGCCGGCCACGTACAGACCGGGCAGGTTCGACTCGAGGTCGTAGTCCACCCACAGGCCACCCATGGTGTAGTGGACGGCCGGGTAGATGCGCATGGGCACCTCGTAGGGGTTGTCGCCCGTGATGCGCTCGTACATGTCGAAGAGGTTGCCGTACTTCGCGGAGACGGCCGCCTTGCCCATGCGGGAGATGGCCTCGGAGAAGTCGAGGTAGACGCCGCGGGCGACACCGTCGATCTTCGGGCCGACGCCACGGCCCTCGTCGCACATGTTCTTGGCCTGACGCGACGCGATGTCGCGGGGCACGAGGTTACCGAAGGAGGGGTAGATGCGCTCCAGGTAGTAGTCGCGGTCCTCTTCGGGAATGTCGCGCGGGTCCTTCTCGCAGTCCTCGGCGCGCTTCGGCACCCAGATGCGGCCGTCGTTACGCAGCGACTCCGACATGAGGGTCAGCTTCGACTGCTGGTCGCCGTGCTGGGGGATGCACGTGGGGTGGATCTGCGTGAAGCAAGGGTTGCCGAAGTAGGCACCCTTGCGGTACGCACGCCAGATGGCGGTCCCGTTGCAGCCCATCGCGTTGGTGGACAGGAAGAACACGTTGCCGTAGCCGCCGGTGGCGAGGACAACCGCGTCGGCAATGAAGGTTTCGAGCTTGCCGGTGGACATGTCGCGGGCGATGATGCCGCGCGCCTTGCCCTCGTCGACAATGAGCTCAACCATCTCGTGACGCGAGTGCTCGGTGACGGTGCCCGCGGCGACCTGACGCTCGAGCGCCTGGTAGGCGCCGATCAGGAGCTGCTGGCCGGTCTGGCCACGCGCGTAGAATGTACGGGACACCTGCACGCCACCGAAGGAGCGGTTGTCGAGGAGGCCGCCGTACTCGCGGGCGAAGGGAACGCCCTGCGCGACGCACTGGTCGATGATGTTGGCGCTGACCTCGGCGAGGCGGTAGACGTTGTCCTCACGGGCGCGGTAGTCGCCGCCCTTGACCGTGTCGTAGAAGAGACGGTAGACGGAGTCGTTGTCGTTGCGGTAGTTCTTCGCGGCGTTGATACCACCCTGCGCGGCGATGGAGTGCGCGCGGCGGGCGGAGTCCTGGTAGAAGAACACGTCGACGTTGTAGCCCATTTCGCCGAGAGAGGCGGCGGCAGCGCCGCCCGCGAGGCCGGAGCCGACGATGATAACGCGCAGCTTGCGGCGGTTGGCGGGGTTGACCAGCGCGGCGGTGAACTTACGCTGCTCCCAGCGCTGCGCGATCGGGACGTCGTGGGGGGCCTTCGCGTCGGCGATCTTCTCGCCTTCACGGTAGAGGCCGTGGATGAGTGTATCGGTCATGATTGCGTGCCCTTCCTCAGTGGATCAAGCCGGTGACGATGGCGACGGGCGGGGCCATGAACATCACGAAGATGACCAGACCGACCAGGCCCGAGAGGACAACCAGAGGCTTGCGGGTGGCGGGACGCACCCAGCCGAGCGACTGGAACATGGACCAGAAGCCGTGGGAGACGTGGATGCACGCGCAGCCGACGAACACGGCGTAGAGGATCACAAGGACCGGCGACTGGAAGGACGCGATCATGCGGTCGTAGGGGGTGGTGACGTCAGCACCGAAGTTTGCGACCTTCGCGGGCAGGCTCACGGTGGTGAAGTGAGCGATATGGAAGATCAGGATCAGCAGGATGAGGACACCGCTCATGCGCATGGTGCGGGCCGCGTAAGAGTCCGTGACGGACTTCTTGACGACGTAGCGGGTGGAGCGAGCGCGGCGCGAGCGCTTCCACGTGTAGGCGGCGGCCCACAGGTGGATCACGAGCATGAGCACCATGGCGGCGCGGAAGACCCAGATGAATCCGCCGTGCGGGAAGATCGGCACGAAAGCCTCTTCATGCAGCCAGTGCGCGTAGTCGTTGTAGACCTGCGCGCCCAGGAACATCTTGAGGTTGCCGTAGGAGTGGAACAGCAAGAAGAAAACGAAAACGAAGCCCGAGACGGCCATCAGCTGCTTAATAAAGACGCTGGTGGTCCACGCGCGGCGCTTCTTCGTTGCGACATTTTGAGTGGCCATGGAATGAGCATATCGACGCTTTTCGTCCGCCTCGTAGGACCATGGCACGAGGACCCGCGCACCCCTTGTCGACACGCTGTCATTTTCCGCTATTTTCCGCGGTTATCTGGCGCTCGTTGCCCCGCGATTGCAAGGAAAACACCTAGGACCATCGGCCCCATAAACAGGGGTCGAAAGGCACGAATTTTGATACACCGACCGCACCTATTTGGTGGTGGTGATCGCATCTCCTCAGGTCAGGGGTGCCCTCATCTCGATGGCCTCTTCGACCGGATTGCGGAAGTAGCGGGGACGGCGCCCAATTTCGGCGAATCCACGCGATTCGTACAGGCCGATTGCCCCCTCGTTTGAGGGACGAACGTCGAGGAAGATCTCGCGCGCCCCCGCCTCGCGCGACCACGCCAGAAGGGTGTCCAGGATGGCCCCGCCGTAGCCTTGCCCGCGCGCGTGGGAACGCACGCCAATCGTCATGACATCGGCCTGGTCTCCCCCGACTTTGACACCGCCGTATCCGACGACGTCTCCGGAGGCATCCGTGGCAATCCAGTATCGTGAGGCCGGGGAGGAGAGCTCCTCGGCGATCATGTAGGGGGTCCAGGGGTCTTCGGCGAAGACCTCGGCCTCGAGAGCTGCGAACAGTTCGAGGTCGTCTGGCCCCGCGACGCGCAGCGCGGCGTTCACAGGCGCGCGGTGGGCTGGCCCTGAATGTCCGGGCGACGCAGGTAGAGGGGATCGGTGCGCAGGCGGTCCTCCTCGCCGCGCGACAGGCGCGTGGCGACGATACGGCTCATGACCGCGGGATCGAGGCTCACCTGGGGGCCGATGTCGGCGCGAGCGAGCGCGTCGGCGCTGTGCGCGGGGATCGGCGCTCCGGCGACGACGAGGCCGGGGGCGGAGCGCATGGCGCTCAGCAGCGTGGAAACGTCGCCCACCTCGAGGCGTCCCTTGAGGGTGACGTCGTCGGGTCCGGCGGCGACAAAGGCCCCCCAGTAGAGTTCGCGGCGGCGCGCGTCGGCGATCGCGTAGACGCGGGCGTCGGGGGCGAGCAGGTCGAGGCCCTGGCGGGCGATGACGTCGAGGGCGGACACGCCGTACGCGGGCACGCCCGCCACGGCGGCGAGGACGCGGGCGGAGACGAGGCCCGCGCGCAGGCCGGTGAAGGGAGCGGGGCCGGTGCCCACGAGGATGCGATCAATGCCGGCCTGCGTGAGCTGGGCGGGCAGTCCGGCGGCCTCAAGGGCCTCGCGCACGAGCGGGGTGATCGATTCGGCGTGGTGACGCCCGGAATCGTTGTGGGCGCGGGCGATGACGCTGCCATCGTCAACGATGGCGACGGTGGTGGCGGCTTGGGTGTCCAGGGCTATCTCTCGCACGATGTGATCCTACTCGTCGGTGTCGGGCTCGTCGATGCGACGACCGCCGTGGGCAGCGACAATGCCGTCGAGCACGCCGTCCCAGCGGTGGCCGTGGGCACGCAGGACGATGACGCGTGTGCCGTCGTCCATGTGCTCCAAGTCGATGATGTCGCCGTCGGTCTCAGCCTGCCCGCCGGACGCGCGGCCCACCTCGATGGAGAGGCGTTCGTCGCTCATGGCCTCGGTTTTGCCCTCGCCCCACTCGACGACGGTGACGGCCTCGTCGAGGGAGGAGTCGAGGTCGAGGGTCTCAAGGTCGCTGAGGTCCTTGATGCGGTAGGCGTCGGCGTGGATCAGGTCGGGGCCGCCACTCAGGGAGGGATGCACGCGCGCGACGATGAAGGTCGGCGAGGCGACGCGTCCGCGCACGCCCATACCGACGCCGATGCCCTGGGTCAGGGTGGTCTTGCCCGCGCCGAGGCCTCCCGAGAGCATGACGAGGTCTCCGGCAGCGAGAATGCGCCCGAGGTCTTCGCCAAGCGAGCGCGTCTGGTCGGCGTCGCTCGTTGACACCTGGAACGTGGCGGTGATTGTGTCACTCATGCGTGTTCTTCTCCTGCGTGTGCGCTGTGTCGTCCCGGTAGGCACGCGGAATGTGGGTGCCGAGGTTGGTGACGATCTCGTAGTTGATGGTAGAGGCAGCATCCGCCCATTCATCGGCCAGGGGTTCGCCGAGCGCGCCCGTGCCAAACAAGACGGCGATGTCCCCCACGGCCGCAGGGGCATCCCCGCTGCGCGCGGTCGGGGTCCCGGGATCCCCCTGCGCAGGACCGAGATCGACCATGAATTGGTCCATGCACACGCGTCCGACAAGCGGCGCATTGAGGAGGCCGGCCTCGGTGCGAACGACGACGCGGGCCCTATTGGAGGCCGCGCGGAAGATGCCGTCGCCGTAGCCGAGGGGCACGAGGCCGATCCAGCGGCGCGTGGGCGCGACCCAGGTTCCCCCGTACGAGGCGGGGGTGCCCTCTTCGATGACCTTGACGGAGGTCAGCGGGGCGCGCAGCTCGAGGGCGGGGATAAGACCGAGTTCGTCGGCCGTCGCGACCGCGGGGTCGGGGCTCAGGCCGTACAGGCCGATGCCGACGCGGACCATGTCGTAGTGGGCCTCGGGATGCCACAGGATGCCCGACGTCGCGGAGAGGTGGCGGATGCGCGGGGTAATGCCGGCGTCGGCGAGGATCGCCAGGCCCTCCTCGAAGATGCGCACGTGGCTCGCGGTCGAGGCGTTGCCCGCCTCGCTGGGATCGTCGGCGCGCGACATGTGGCTCCACGCGCCCACAATGTCGACGAGGCCGTCGTCTGCGGCCATACGCAGGGCCGAGGCCAGGGCGGGCAGGTCGGCCAGGGTGGAGCCGGCGCGGGACATGCCGGTGTCGATCTTGACGTGGACGCGGGCGGGGCGGCCGACCGCTCGGGCGGCGGCGCAGATGTCGGCGAGGACCCATGTCCACGACACGGACAGGTCGATGTCGGCCTCGATCGCGGCGGCGAAGTCGGAGGAGGAGGTGGAAATCCACGCGAGAACGGGCGCATCCGCGCGGGCGACGCCGGCCTCGTCGAGGCCTCGGCGCAGCGCGAAAGCCTCGGCCAGCTGAGCGACGCCCAGCCAGTCGGCGCCTCCCTCGAGGGCCGCGAGCGCGACGGTGACAAGCCCGTGCCCGTAGGCGTTCGCCTTGACGGTGGCGAGCTGGAGGGCGTCCGGGGCTGCAGCCCGCAGGACACTCAGGTTGTGCTTGATGGCGGCCAGGTCGACGACCGCGCTCGACGGGTATCCCCGTCCGTCGCTTTGAATGTCTGTGACAGTCACTCCCCTAGTATCTCACGCGAGAGCGACCGCGCAGCGCCACCGAAGCCAGCGGCGTCTGACGTGTTAAGGCCTGCGGTCGGCCAGGACGGAGGGAATCGCGGCCACAATATCGCTGGCCTGAATGGGGGCACCGCCGTCGTGTCGATTCGCGGCGCTGTCGGCCGCGCGGGCGTGCAGACACACGGCTGCCGATAGGCGCGCCGAGGTCACGCACTGCGAGCGAGAGCCAGCGCCTCCTCGCGCACTGGCGCGCGCCAGGATTCCCGCGATGAAACCTGCCAGGACGTCACCGTTGCCTGCGATGCCCGCCCAGGACGTGCTTGTCGCGCTGACCGTGGGTTCGTAGACGCGCGTGAGCTCGGGGCGCGCGTCCGCGCCGCTGTTGGTCCCCTCAACGCTGGTAGCGGAGTTTTCCTCCGCGTCGACATCAACGTATTCGAACGAATAGACGATCGTCACGGAGCCCTTGAGGACAATATGGCAGCCCGTGGCCTCGTGGAGGGCGCGAGCGTAGCGCAGGGGGGAGGCCGCGACCTCGCGCTTCGTGATCGGTGTTCCGAGCGCGCTCAGCAGGCGCGCTGCCTCGCCGTAGTGCGGGGTGAGCACAGTGGCATCGGGGGTGAGCGAGCCGAGAAGCTCGGGGACGAGGTCGAGCGCCCACGCGTCGATGACGAGGGGAAGGCCCGACGTCCCGCAGAACTGCGCGAGTTCGAGCGCATCCTCGCGGCGCTCCTCGTCCAGGCCTGGCCCGATAAGTGCCGCCTGAATGCGTCCGCCGACCATGACGACGCCCGGCTGGTCGGCCAGCACGAGATCCTGGACGCGCCGGGTCGAGTTGAGGCGCGCCATACCCACGCCCGCAGCGAGGGCCCCGCGCGTAGCGAGAATACCCGCGCCCGGATAGGTGTCGGAGCCGGCGACGAGGCCGACAACGCCGCGTGCGTACTTGTCGTCCGAGAATGCGGGAACCGGCACGGCGGAGTGGGCGCGATATTCATCGTCGTAGTAGTAGATGTCGCCCGCGCCGATCGTTCCGTCAGCGTCGGGACGCGTGCTCGTGGCCACCTCGCTCCAATACATTCGCATCAGCATCACCTCGCCGGAGTATTCGACGGCGGGCGGCAGGATCTGTGCGCGCTTGTAGGTGCCAACCGCGAGGGTGTGCGTGGCTCGCAGAATCGGACCGCGGACCGCGCCGTCGTCATCGGTGAGGCCCGACGGTACATCGATGGCAATCACTTTCTTCGGGTGCGCGCGCATCGCGTCGTTCAGGCACGTCACCGTATCCGCGAGCTCACCGGTGAGGGGCCCACGTGAACCGATGCCCACGATTCCGTCGATCCACAGGCGTGCCCCGCAGATAGTGCCCCACTCGGGTGTCCCTACGATGGAGCGCAGGGAGCGCCCGCCCAGTTCCACGATGCCGACGCCCGCCTCTCGGGCGGCAGCCAGGCCGCGCGCATGACAGGTGGGCTTGAGCAGAAATGCTGTGACAACCATCCCCTGCTCCGCCAGCAGCGCGCACGCGTACAGGGCATCACCCCCGTTGTCGCCTCCGCCAACGAAGGCGGCTACGCAGGTATCCAAGTCTTCGATGCGGGCCGCCGCCTCGTCAAGGCCGAGGTCGTCTCGCAGCCTGGAGATGGCGGCCGCCTCCGGTATGTCCCAGAGCCACGCAAGCGGATCGGACAGGTAGCGGACGCGATCGGCGACCTTCTCGGCGACCTGGCGCATGTAGCGGTCGGGGTCCCCTTCCGCCGCGGCGGCTTCCACGTGCTGACGTTCAATGTCTCGTGCCTGCGCGAAAGTCAGGGCGCGACCGTCCAGAATCAACATGGGGCAATTCTCCCACACGTGCCGGTCCACGCAGGGCAGCGGGTGAGGGGGAAGAGGCTAACAAACACGGCGGCGAGGCACACGCCCCGCCGCCGTGTTTGTCAGGTAGTCGCCGCGCCGCTCAGGCGACGTCGAGGGTCTTGGCGACCCCCGCGAGGACCGCGCCCACGATGACGAGGGCGACGCCGATGATGGTCCAGCGCAGTTCCTTGCGCGTGCGGGTCTCGTGGAGCCACAGGATGCCCAGCGGCGTGGAGATGAGGATTCCCAGCTGGGAGAGGGTGAAGCCGGTGCCCGCGCCCAGGTTGTTGGAGTTGAGCTGGAGGAGCAGGATGGCGGTGCCCCACAGGACGCCATTGAAAATCGAGGGAACCATGCGGCGGTGACGCAGCGAGTCCTCGGGGGCGACGCCGCCGCGGCCCTGGATCGCGAAGAAGATCGCGCAGTACACGGTGTAGCCGATCGCCTGGGGCAGGAGGAATTCAGCGGGTGCGATCCCGAACCACTTGATGATGAGCGGGAAGGCCACGAGGCCCAGCGTCGAGGTGGTCAGCAGGAAGGCGCCGCGCTTCCAGTCGAGGGAGGCCGCGTCGGAGCCGGACTCGGAGCGCGACAGGAACCAAATGCCGACGATGAGGACCACGATGGCGGCGATTCCGTAGGGCAACGCGCCGCCGTGGAGCCACTCGCCGAAGATCGCGATGCCCGCGAGCGACATGAGGACCAGCTGGCCGCCGGTGGACAGCGGCATCGTGCGGCTCATGCCCAGGACCGAGTAGGAGCGCAGCTGATCGCACACGCCGACGCCGAGGAGCAGGCCGGTCAGGAAGGAGACGCCCAGGTTCAGGGGCGTCCAGGCGGGGTGCAGGAAGGGGGTGGCGACGGCGGCCATGAGCAGGCCGCCGAGGACGGCGCCCATGACTCGCTGGCGGTCTGAGCCGCCGGTCTTTCCCATCAGCGTCGTAGCGACACCGAAGAAGACAGAGGGCAGGATCCCGATAAGGATCGTGGACAGGGTCATGTGCGCACCTCCCGGGGTGGTTGCGGCCGTCGCGACACGAGGCCGGGGTTGATTTGCGTTGTTGGGTGCGGCGCGGATGTCGCCGTGGTTTCCACGCTAGTCGCCCCCTCCCCCACCCTCGCAATCACATGAGCCGTTTTGGCTACTGTTTCACAGGGCTATCGTGAATGCCTTCACGCTTTGCGAGACATTCGATGACGCAGCGCACCCGGGTGGGAGTGTCTGCGGAGATAGGCCGCGAACGCGCCGCGGGCCTCGTCCCGGATGAGGAACGAGGCCCGCCGCGCTCACGAGGTGCTAGCCCCGCGCCGGTAGTTCACTCCACCGTCACGGACTTGGCCAGGTTGCGCGGCTGGTCGACGTCCAACCCCTTAACGGAGGCGAGCTCACAGGCGAAGATCTGCAGCGGCACGACGGTCAGGAGCGGGGCGTACAGGGTCGGCACGGGGGGCACGCGGAAAACGACCTCGGCGAACTCGTCGACGGAGGAGTCCCCCTCCTCGGCGACAACGATCGTGCGGGCACCGCGGGCGCGGACCTCGGCGATGTTGGCCAGGACTTTTCCGTGCAGCTCGGGGCGGCGCGGGGTCGGCACGATGACGATGACCGGCTGGCCCTCGTCCACGAGCGCAATCGGGCCGTGCTTGAGCTCGCCGGCGGCGAAGCCCTCGGCGTGGATGTAGCAGATTTCCTTGAGCTTCAGCGCCCCCTCGAGCGCGACGGGGAAGCCGACGTGGCGCCCCAGGTAGATGACCGAGGTCGCGTCCTGCATCGTGCGGGCAAACTGGCGGACCGTCTCTCCGTTTTCCAGGACCTTCGCGATGGCCTCGGGGACGCGCGCGAGCTTGTCCATGTAGTCGGCGATCTCGTCGGCGTACTTGTTGCCGCGCACCTGCGCCAGGTACAGGCCCAGGATGTAGCAGGCGGTGACCTGCGCGGTGAACGCCTTCGTGGAGGCGACCGCGATCTCGGGGCCGGCGTGGGTGAGGATCACGGCGTCGGATTCGCGGGAGATCGTCGATCCGGGCGTGTTCACGATGGCGACGACCTTCGCGCCCTGCTCGCGGGCGTGGCGGATCGCCTGGATGGTGTCCATGGTTTCGCCGCTCTGGGAGATGGCGACGACCAGCGTCTTTTCGCCCACCACCGGGTCGCGGTAGCGGAACTCGCTGGAGAGCTCGACCTCGCAGGGGATGCGGCACCAGTGCTCGATCGCGTAGCGGGCGACCTGTCCGGCGTAGGAGGCGGTGCCGCAGCCGATCATGATGACCTTGTCGACGGAGCGCAGGACGTGCTCGGGGATGCGTACCTCGTCCAGGGCCAGGTGGCCGTGAGAGTCGATGCGATCGGCCAGGGTCGCGCCCACGGCCTCGGGCTGCTCGTGGATTTCCTTCTCCATGAAGGTCGGCCAGCCGTTCTTGGTGGCGCGATCGGAGGAGAAGTCGACCTCGTATGGCTCGCGCTCGACGGGGTTTCCGCTGGGGTCGATGACGGTCACGCCGGTCGCGGAGACGACCGCGACCTCGTCCTGGCCGACCTCGAGCGCGCGGTTCGTGTGCTCGACGAAGGCCAGGACGTCGGAGCCGAGGAAGTTCTCACCCTCGCCCAGGCCGATGACCAGCGGGGAGGAGCGGCGGGCCGCGACGATGACGTTCGGAGACTCGGTACTCACCACCAGCAGCGTGAAGGTGCCGTGCAGCTGCGCCGTCACCGCGCGCATCGCGACGACGAGGCGACGCGCCACCTCCTCGTCCGCACCCGTCAGCCCGGCGACTCCGCCGGTGTACGAGGCCGCCTCGGCCTCGTCGTAGGCGCGCGCCAGCAGGTGGACGACCACCTCGGTGTCGGTCTCGGAAGCGAAGGTCTCGCCGTCGGCGACGAGGGCGGCGCGCAGGACGTCCGCGTTCTCAATGATGCCGTTGTGGACGAGGGCGAAGCGCCCGTCCGGGCTGGTATGGGGATGGGCGTTCGCGACCGTCGGGCGCCCGTGGGTGGCCCAACGGGTATGCCCGATGCCTGCCATGGCGTCGGCGGGGGCGTCCGCGTCAACTTCTTCGACGAGGTTGACGAGCTTGCCGACGGCGCGGCGCACGTAGAGGCCGTTGTTCGAGGTCAGGGCGATGCCCGCCGAGTCGTATCCGCGATATTCGAGGCGCGCCAGGCCACCGAGGACAACCTCGCGGCTACGCTGGGACGCCTTGCATGCAATATGTCCAACAATTCCGCACATACCACCCATTCCAACACACCCACCCCCTCCCCTGACAGGTAACGTGTGTCGCTTCACGCCGCGAACTGAGTGCGCGCCAGCATCAGCTTGTGGGGCACAATGGGGTCGTGAGCACCACCGAGAGCCCCTCGACCGTCCCATCTCCGGCCTCGCCGAACGCCTCGTCCAACGAGCACACGCAGGCCTCTAGGCGCGGCGCACCCAACCCCTACGCGCGTTTTGATCGCAGCGAGTGGGACAGCCTCGCTGATCGCACTCCCCTGCCGCTCACCCAGGAGGACATCGACCGCATCGCGTCGCTGGGCGATCCCATCGACATGACCGAGGTCGACACGATTTACCGTCCCCTGAGCGCGCTGCTGCAGCTCTACATCGACGGTCGCCGCCGCACCGCCGCCGAGCGCCACGCGTTCCTCGGCGAATCCGAGGCCCACTCGACCCCCTTCGTCATCGGCATCGCCGGCTCGGTCGCCGTCGGCAAGTCGACGGTCGCGCGCCTGCTCCAGCTGCTGCTCTCGCGCTGGGATTCCACCCCGCGCGTGGACCTCGTGACGACCGACGGGTTCCTCTACCCGAACCGGATCCTGCAGGAACGCTCCCTCATCGCCCGCAAGGGCTTCCCCGAGTCCTACGACCGCACGGCCCTCATCTCGTTCCTGGCATCGGTCAAGGCGGGCAACCCGCACGCCCAGGCACCCGTGTACTCCCACGTCACCTACGACATCGTGCCCGACGCCTTCATCGACGTGGATCGACCCGACATCCTCATCGTCGAGGGCCTCAACGTGCTCCAGCCGCCGCGCTCGGCGCCCGGCTCCGTGTCGGTGGCCGTCTCGGACTATTTCGACTTCTCCATCTACGTCGACGCCGACGAGACGTTCATCGAGCGGTGGTACGTCGACCGCTTCCTCAAGCTTCGTGCGACCGCGTTCTCGCGCGAGGACTCCTACTTCAAGACCTACGCATCCCTCACCGACGACGAGGCCGTCTCCACCGCGCACGTCGTGTGGAACGCGATCAACCTGCCGAACCTGCGTGAAAACATTCGCCCCACCCGCGAGCGCGCGACCCTCATCTTCACGAAGGGCACCGACCACCGCGTCGAATCGCTGTCGATCCGCAAGGACTGACGCTGCTCCTTTCCTAGCCATACGCGAACGAGGCCGCAGCCGGATAACCCGGCCACGGCCTCGTCTCGCGGAGAGCTAACGGTTAGCCGATCCACGCGCCCGAGGGGGCGAAGTGGTACCAGGACCAACCGATGAGTTCCCAACCGGTGGCCATGGAGCCATTACCGCGCAGGTAGAACCAGGTCGGGCCCTCCTGATACCAGCCGGTGGTCATCGCGCCGTTGGCGCCCAGGTGGTACCAGGTTCCGCCGAGGAGCTGCCAGCCGGTGACCATGGATCCGGAGGGCGACAGGTAGTACCAGGCGCCGCCGTCCTTGACCCAGCCGGTGCGCATGACGCCGGAGGAGGACAGGTAGAACCAGGTTCCGCTGATCTGGGTCCAGCCGGTGGCCATCTGCCCGGTCGCGGGGTCGAGGTAGTACCAGGAGCCGCGGTCCTGAATCCAGCCGGACTGCTGGGCGCCGCTGGGGCCGTGGTAGTACCAGTGTCCGCCGTCGTAGACCCAGCCCATCTTCAGGTAGCCGCTCGCGTCGAAGCGGTAGGTGAAGCCGTCGATGACCAGGGTTTCGTTGGCGGCGTAGGTGCCGTCAGAGTAGCTGTACCACCAGCCGAAGTATCCGGACTTCCACTGGCCGCTGCGAGGCTGGGGCGTGGGATCCGGGGTCGGAGCCGGGGTGGGGTCCACGGTGGGCTGCGGTGCCGGGGTGGGATCCACGGAAGGCTGCGGGTCCGGGGTCGGCTGCGGGTCCGGGGTCGGCTGCGGGTCCGGCGTGGGTGCCGGGTTCTCGATCGTCACCCAGTACAGGAAGCGCGAGTCGCCGCCACCAACGGCGTGAAGCACAACCTGCGAGGTCTCACCATCGCCGAGCTCGACTTCCTGCGTCGTCTTGTCGGCAGGGTTGACGAGCATCAGGTGCGCGTTCGCGCTCGGCTTCTTGACGGTCAGGGTGATGTCCTGAGCGGTCTCGGCCAGCGAGCCGTTATCGGTGCGCGGGTCGAGGAGGTAGGACGGGTAGTGCGTCTGGCCGGTCAGGGCGTTGACGACCATGAAGCCCTTGGGGGCCGTCGTCGAGTCGCCGAAGATCTCAGCGGACTTAGCGCTATCCAGGCCCTTCAGCTGCTCGAAGTAGCCGACGACGACGTCGCCGGGCAGACCGTCGTTGACGGAACCGACGTTGGTCACCGACATGTCGACCAGGCCGACGGCCGCGTTGGCAGCCGTGGCCTCGTCGCCGGAGGCGAAGTCACCGTACTTGTAGCCACTCAGCGAGGGGGTGGTTCCGCGAGCCGCGTACTGGCCGGGCTTGTAGGCGACGAACGTGGAGTTCATGGCCTTCGTGTAGTTACCGATGTAGCTGACGTTGCCGAAGATGTTGGAGAACTCGTAGAACGAGCGCGTCGGCGCGCCATCGTGGTCGATGATCGAGGAGCGGTCGTAGCCGTTGTACTCCATGCGGAACAGGCCGAACCACTTCTGGCCGGTCGCCAGGCCCAGGGAGGGGACGATCGACTTTTCGGAGGCCGACACGTTCGCGTCCCAGTTGTAGTCCAGGTACTGGCCGTACAGGATCGGGGCGGAGCCGTCACCGGTGGTGCCCTTGAGGCCGTATTCGCGCTGCTTCTTCCAGGTGTTGGTGTTCAGCAGGTCCATGACGACCCTGCTCGGAGCCGGGCCACCGTTGGCGCCCCAGTAGTACTTGTCCCAGCTGAGCAGGTCGGGCTTGGCGTTTTCGACGTAGTAGCTCAGGTTCGCGTCGCGGTACCAGGAGGGGTCATCCCAGGAGTTGGCGTGAACGACGGCGCCGGGGATGTTCTGCTTGGACCAGGAGAACCAGTTCTTGAAGCACTCCGATTCGACGCGGTTGAAGCCGCCCTCATCGCCGTACTGGATGTCGACGAGCGTGGAGGCGTAGGGCTTCATGTATTCGTTCATGAAGTCGTGGGGATCACCCGCGTTGCACATGCTGTTCTTGCCGGTGGGGGCCTTGGCGAGGGCCCACGGCGCGCCCTTGCCCAGGGACTCCATCATGGGGGTGTTGAACATGGGCAGGTCGTAGAACATGGGGAAGGCGCCGCCCGTCAGGTCACGCTCGTTGGCGTTAAAACCACCGCGGCCGTAGCCCTCGGAGGGAACCCACGCGGGCATCATGACGCCGTACTGCAGCGCGAGGGCCTGGGCGCGGTTCACGCCCCACTTGCCCTCTCCGGGGTCAAAGCCGGAGTAGCGCTCGTACATGGAGTTGTCGACCGCCGGAGTCACCGGGGTCTGACCGGCGGGCAGGCCCCACACCTCGACGTCGTTGAAGGTGACGGCGGTGGCGATATTGCGCGGAGTCTGGGGCTCGGTCTCGTCGTTCATCCAGATGCGGATGTTCTTGGCGAGGTGGTAGGCGTTGAAGTCCCAGTACCACAGGCCGCGCGCGTCGCGCGTGAGCGAGCCGTGGGTGACAATAGTCTTCCACGGCCCGCCGTCGGCCTCCTGAACCGCGATGGCGACGGAGTTACCGCCGTGCCAGGACGGCGCGCCAGCGGGCAGGGTCGGAGTGCCCCATCCGTTCACGCGGTGCACGTAGCGGGCCTCGCCCAGGTGCAGCTCGATGCCAGTAACGCTGCTCGACCACTCGTTCGCGCGGACGAGCGGGTCAGAGGTCCACGTGGTGGCGGGGTTGAGGTCGGTGAGGGCCGCGTTGTCGGCCTCGGTGCCGCCGTTAGCTGTGGCGGTCACGGGGACCATGACATTGCCGCGGAAGTCGGTGTCCACCTTGGTGATGTTGACGACGTAGGTGGCCTCCTTGCCGTCTTTGGACACGGTCGCGGTGATGACGTTCAGGCCGGTGGCCAGATCGAGGTTGGACACGCGTCCGTCCGCGTCGGGGGTCGCGCCGTTGATGGTGACGGTGGCGCCGTCGACCGTGCGGATGCGGGCCGAGACGCTGGTGGCGTGGTAGTAGCCGGTGGCCGTGTAGGTGTGGGTGTCGGGGGCGAAGTCGACGGGCTTGCCGGGCTCGCCGTAGGGCAGCTGGTCGATGACGAAGTCAACGACGAGGTCGGACGCGCCGGATCCCTGCTCGGGGGCCTCGGGGTGGGGCACAACGGGACGGGTCGCGGTGTTGTTGCCGCTGTTGTCGTCGCTGCCGTAGGAGGTGATGGCGTTGCCCTCGGCGTCGCAGGGCAGGAGCTTGATGTCGGACAGCGCCATGTCCTTCTTGCCGGGGGCGAGGGAGCGCAGGCCCGTCAGGGCAAAGACACGCTTCGTGGTCGCCGGGAAGGTGACGTACTGTTCCTTATTGCCGAACTGCAGGTCGCTGCCATGCGCGACCTCGGTCCCGCCGTCCCAGGTGCCCGCGGCGACCTTGGTCTTCCAGTCGGCGAAGGAGGCTTCTGCAGCCGGGTTTCCGGGGTCCTCATCGAAGGCGAAGACGCGGTATTCACCCGGGAACTGGTCGTTGCCGAGCGTCGAATCGTAGGTGGGGCGCGGGGTCAGGCCGAGGCCGCAGACCTGCGTGCCGGGGGTGGGGTTCTGGACGGCGACGGCGTGAGGATATTCGTCGAGGCCGCCCTTCCACTTGGTGGTCCAGAAGGTCTTGGTCGCGTCGGTGCGGGCCGTGTCGTCGTCGACGAGGGCGGCGATGGTGCCGTTGGGGGCGCTTTCGCCGACCGTCTCTTCGGAGGTCGCCCACAGGACGGTTGGGTGATACGGGGTGTCGGTGGCGGCAACGGCCGCGGTCGGCGCGAGGCCAAGCATGGTGGCCGCAAGAATCGGGGCTGAGAGCGCACCGATGATGGGTCTAGTCCCCATGAGTTTAACTCCTTCGTCAGTATGGGGGTGATGGCAGGGATAGGCCGTTAGACGGCCAATAATAAACAATCCCTAACACGTGTTAGTTTTTTGTGAAAGAACCTCCTTTTAGGTAGAGAAGATCCCCGCGGGTGCGAGGGGCACCCGCGGGGATGAGGATCAGAACTTCAGGCCGCCGTCTTCGATGCCACGGAAGAAGAACTTCTGGCTGAAGGCGAAGACCAGGACGACGGGGATCATCGCCACGACGGCACCGGCCAGCACGAGCTGATACGTGACGCCCTGGGGCGAGTTCTGGATGGCCGTCAGCGTCAGCATCAGGGTCTGCTTATTCGGGTCGGGAAGCATGAGCAGCGGGAAGATGAAGTCGGACCAGGCCCCGATGAACGAGGTTAGGCCGACGACCGTCAGGGTGCCGCGAACCTGGGGCAGGAAGATC
This sequence comes from Pauljensenia sp. 27098_8_83, assembly GCF_041432695.1. Lineage (NCBI taxonomy): Bacteria > Bacillati > Actinomycetota > Actinomycetes > Actinomycetales > Actinomycetaceae > Pauljensenia > Pauljensenia sp. 27098_8_83. The sequence continues at coordinate 80,130 of NZ_JAPWAD010000005.1, forward strand.
GACCAGAAGCGACGTAGTTCGCCCGCGCCATCAATGAGGGCCGCATCTTCAATCTCGTCGGGAATACCCATGAAGGCTGCGCGCATCATGAGAATCTGGAACGGACCGATCATGGCGACCATCCACACGCCGGGAAGCGTGTTGTACAGGTCCAGCTGCACCATCATCTTGAACAGCGAGAGCATGATCGACTCGAAGGGGAAGATCATGGCGGACAGGACCACGAAGTACATGATGTTGCGCCCGGTCCACCCGCGCCTCGACAGCATGTAGCCGCCGATGCACGACAGGACGACGTTCGAGGTGACCGTCAGGGTCGCGAGAATCGCGGAGTTTTTGATGGACAGGAGGATGTTCGTGCGCTCGAAGAGCACGTAGAAGGAGTCCAGTGACCAGTGCTGGGGCAGCATCGTCGCCCCTTGGCCGAAGACGGATTCGCCGGGAGCCTTGAATGCAGCCATGAGGGGCAGGACGAGGGGGCCGACCAGGATGAGGGCGACGACGACGAGGAGGACGTAGCGGGCAAACAGGGCCCCGCCACGCATCTGACGCGATGCCGTGTTGCGCCCCTGGCGTTCGAGGCGGCGCTCCTTGCGCCACTGCGCGAAGCGCTCGCCGAAGGAGGCGGGAGTGGTAGGCGTTGCGGTGCTCATGATTCTTCAGCCTTCCTCTGCAGGCTCTGCGAAGCGATGATGAAGCCGAAGGTGATGAGGAAGAGGCACACCGAGGCGGCGTCGCCCTGTCCCAGCGATCCGAAGGTCGGGTCCACGATTCGGTCTCGGATGTACATCGTGAGGGTTTTCGTGGGTGATGCGGAGCCGCCCAGCAGGTACACCTCGGTGAAGATCTTCAGGCATCCGATCGTCGTCAGGGTGGCGACGAGGAACATCATGACCTTGACGCCGGGGACCGTGACGGTGAAGAAGCGACGGATGGGTCCGGCGCCGTCAAGTTCGGCAGCCTCGTACAGGGACTTATCCACGTTCGCGAGGGCCGACAAGTACAGGATCATGTAGTAGGGCAGGCCCTGCCACAGGGTGATGATCATGGCGCAGAAGAGGATCAACCACTGATTCGACAGGAATGGAATCGGGTCGAGGCCCCACGACGCCAGCAGGTTATTGATGGGGCCGCGCTGGTCGAGAAGGTAGCGCCAGGCCAGGGAGATGACGACCAACGAGGAGATGGCCGGCAGGTAGTAGAGGGCGCGGAAGAAGCCAATGCCGGGCACGTGCGACTTGACGAGGAGGGCCAGCAGCAGCGGCAGGAGCACCATCAGCGGGACGACGCAGACCGCGTAGATGAGGGAGTTCGTCAGCGACTGCCAGAACTCAGGATCTGACAGTACCGCGGTGAAGTTGTCGAGACCAACGAAGCGACCGATGCGCCCCATCGGCTTGGTCTTCGTGAATGACACGTAGACGGTCGTGATGAAGGGGTAGATGTAGAAGGAGATGACCGCGAGGACCGGGAGGGTCACCCACAGCCAGGGAACCCAGCCCGGGCGGAATCGGGCGGCGCCATTGAGGGAGCGCACCTGCGCGCTCTTACGTGTCGGCATACCAAAATCCTTAATGAGGGGTGCGTGGGGTCGTGAGCCGACGGCCCGACGCTGGGCGAGGAATGCGTCGGGGGCCGAGGCCTGGCCTCGGCCCCCGAGCGGTCAATCAGTCTCCGAGAGCCTTGAGCTTCTCGTTCATCTGATCCTGGGCGGTCTTGAGGGCGGTCTTGGGATCGACCTCACCGCGGATGGCCTTGTTGACGTTCTCGATGAGGGCGTCCTTCACAGCGCCGGTCGCGTAGAAGACGTCGGTGTAGGCCTCGGCGTCCTTGGCGGCCTTAGCGGCCTCCTCGTAGGCGGCCTTGAAGACCGGGTCGTCGGCGATCTCCGGCGGGTTGGCAACGAGCTTGTCGAGGGCGTCGGTGGCAGCCGGGAAGATGATGGCGCCGCCGTCGTGCGTCCAGGCGTACTCGTTCTCAGCGTTGGTGATCCACTCGGCGAACTTCATGGCCAGCGGGGCGTTCTGCGTGGTGACGGAGACGCCGATGTACTGGCCTTCGAAGACGGGCTTGATGCCGGGGTTGGTCGGGAACGGGCCGACGCCGGTGTTCTGGTAGACCGTCTCGTTGTTCTTCTTGACGGACTTGAGGAACGAGGCGTTGGGCGTACCGAAGGCGAGGTTGCCGTCGGTGTAGGCCTTGCCCGGGTCGGGCTCGCCGGTCAGGGAGTCCTTCGGGATGGCGCCGGAGGCGTAGAGCTCGGAGAGCTTGGTGACGTAGTTGATCGCAGCCTCGTTGTCGGCGAAGTCGAAGGCGGTCTTGTCGGCGTTGAGCAGGTTGACGCCCATGCCGTGCAGCTGAGCGATCATGTACCACTCGGGCGAGCCATAGATGCCGTAGTCACCCTGCCCGTCGGCACCGACCTTGGCGGCATCCTCGAACAGCTCATCCATGGTCTTGGGCGGCATGTTCTCATCGAGACCAGCGCGCTTGAAGACCTCCTTGTTGTAGGTGGTGATGTAGGGGCCGAAGTACCAGGGCAGAGCCGTGTGGTGGTCGTTCGCACCGAGGGCGGTGGAGTCCCAAATGGACTTCACGAACTTGTCGCCGATGCCGGGGGCCTTGACGTCGTAGTCCATGAGGAGGTTGGACTTGGACAGGGCGAGGATGGTGGAGGAGGGAACGTTGATGACGTCCGCCATCTTGCAGTTCGAGGCCTGAGCGGTGACGGTCTGGTCGAACTCGGCGCCGCCGCCCTGGTCGGTCCAGTTGATCGTCACGCCGGGGTTGGCGTCCTCGAATTCCTTGATCTTGGCCTTGAAGAAGTCGCCGAAGTCGTTCTGCAGACCCTGGGTCTGGAAGGTGATCTGGCCTTCGACCTTCGAGGTGTCGATCTTTGAGTCGTCAAGGTTGCCCGCGGGGATGTCGCACGCGACGTCGGGCTCAGGGATGGAACCGGCAGCGGTCGAACCGCCGCTCGAGGTGGTGGAGCCAGAGCCGCCGTCATTGCAGGCGGCCAGGCCGAGGGTGCTGAACATGGCGAGGGCGACGACGCCGGCAGCCATCTTCTTCTTCAACATGCGAAACCTCCGTTGGTCCGTTTTTGTTGGTCGATCGATGGGATCGAGTCACTAACTATCTCGTGTTAGTTGATGTCTGAATCATAGCGGCCTGTGACGCTTCGTGCATCATTTGCCAACAGCTTTGCGCATCGTTATCAAGCCGCAACATAACAGTGCTGGCTCAATCACCCCCAACCTGGGCAATCACGAATGTCATGTCAGTGCGGCGCATAGTGCCAGCACACTCGGGCCGAGAGTCGGGCCCGCATGACCGGGTACCAATACCGTCCTGGAAGGCATCGAGCCACAGGAACAGACGCTCACTGTCAGGCAGATCCTCCCAGTGCGCAGCCTGCGCCAGCTCGCGCTCGCTCCACGGCGACACGCTCCAACCGAGGGGCGAGGCGGGGAGGATGAGGAGCTCCCCAGCCTCGCCTCGCAGGGACAGCGCCTCCAGGTCGAGCCGCTGACCGCCTTCCTGCGGACGCACGCAGACGTCCCACAGGTCCGAGGCCTCGGCTCGCCCATACCCGCGAGCGCCGGGGACCCGCATGTCGGAGTAGCCGATGAGCGTGTCCCCCAGCCACGATGCCTCCCACGAGGACCCGCCCAGCTCGATGCGCACACCCAGTCGCGGCACCCGATCGGGCCACACGCCGTCGGGAACGACGCTCACAGACAGCGACAGGGCGGGGATGTCACCGACTCGCACCGACCGGTATTCCCAGGTGAGGGTCGCGCCGAATTGCGCGGCGGGAGGCGACCAACGCTCGACGACGCGCTGACAGCTCTCATCGCCCTCGACCGAGACGAGGCGGCGGCGCAGCAGGTGCAGGCGCGCGGCCGCCCAGCGCATGGCATGCGACGTGCCGTGCTCGCCGCGTCCGACACCCAGGGGGCCAAGGTCATCCGCGCTGATTCCCCAGTAGTCGACGGGGCCTCGGCCCCGGTCATTGTCGGTGGGGGCACGGAAGACGCTGAGTTCGACGGACACCGGGAGGCCGCCAACCCTCACGAGCCGCCCGCGCGAGTCGAGCTCGTAGGGACGGTCGGCCGCGCTGAGGGGACGGATGGACTCAACCGGCGCCGAGACGAGGGAACGCAGGCGCTCGTCGTCGCGACCGCTACCGGCATCCTTGAGGGCTTGAGCGAGGGCTGGCGCGTCGGGCGCCATGGCCGCAACCCACGCCCACGTGCCCGCGTAGGGGCGAGACAGCGCATCAACGAGGCCGTCGCACACGAAGTTGCCGTCGTGCACTTCCTCGCCGAAGTCGCCGCCGTAGGACAGGGCGCGGCGCCCATCCGGGAGGGCGCGCCACAGGGCATGATCGCGCCATTCCCACACGAAGCCGCCGGCGTGGCGCGGGTGGCTCATCTGCACGGCGTATCCGGCGGCGTTTCCGGGGCCGGTTCCCATCGCGTGCAGGTACTCACACATGAGGTAGGGGGCGCGGCGGATACGTTCGCGGGCTGCGTCGTCAACATGGGCGGCGACGTGGGTGGGAACCGCGACTTCGGCATGGAGATCGCTGTCGTCGAGGACGGCCGCGACCTCCTCGAGCGTGGGGTACATGCGCGAATAGATGTCCGTGTATTCGAGGCCATGGTCGCCCTCGTAGTGAACGATGGCTCTGTTTCCCGTGCGCTCGTGGACCCAACGCGCGCAGGCGGCCAGGTTTGCGCCGGTTCCCGACTCGTTGCCCAGGCTCCAGATCATGATCGAGGGGTGGTTCTTGTCGCGCTCGAATGCGCGCGCGGTGCGATCCAGGTAGGCGTCGGCCCAACGCGGGTCGTCGGAGGGGTTGTCGATCCACTCCCCCGTTCCCTCGAACCCATGCGTTTCAATGTCGCCTTCAAGCATGACCCACAGTCCGATCTCGTCGGCCAGGTCGAGCACGCGGGGGTGCGGCGGGTAGTGGGAGGTGCGAATCGCGTTGACGCCCATGGATTTCATGAGAGCGAGGTCCTCGCGCACCCAACCCTCGTCGAAGACGCGTCCCTCGTCGGCACGCACCTCGTGACGGTTGACGCCGTTGAGCGTGAGGGGCTGCCCGTTCGCCATCAGGACGCCGTTCTCGATGCTCACTCGGCGGAATCCAATGCGCAGGGAGCGCGTGCCATTGACGAGGCCGTCCTCGCCTTCGACGCGCACGCGAGCATCGTAGAGGGCGGGGTCGGCGGCACTCCACGGGCGCACGCTGCCGACCTCGATACGGTCGCTGCGGTAGCGCCCCTCGCCCACTCGCTCGAGGAAGTATGCGAAGGACCAGAGGCCGTCGATCTCCAGGTGACCGCGGAGGCGGGGCTCATCGGTACCACGCACCCGAGCCTCGATGGTCGCGTAGCCGACCCCGGCCTCGTAGTCGGTGTCGATCCACAGATCCTCGATCGCCCCGGATGCGAGGTGACGCAGGCTCACCGAGCGGAAGATGCCGGGCAGCCACCACTGATCCTGATCCTCGAGGTAGGAACCCGGGCTGAACTGGTGGACGCGCACGGTGACCCGGTTAACGCCGGGGCACACGGCCTCGGTCACGTCGAATTCGTGGGCCAGACGGGAGCCGCGGGCCATGCCAATCCACGTGCCGTTGACCCACACGCTGGCCTGACTCTCGACGCCGTCGAAGCGCAGGGCGATGACACCACCCTCCCAGTCTGCCGGAAGCTCGAAGGTACGACTGTAGTCGCCAACCGGGTTATCCTCGGGCGGGAAGGGCGGATCGACGGGGAATGGGAAGTCGACGTTGGTGTAGGCGGGGTGACCCCAGGCGCCTTCGCCGCGCAGGACCCAGTGACTGGGCACGTCGATCGTGTCCGCGTCGTCGCCGACAGTTGGTTCATCCCAGGGTTCTTCAACGCTGACCCAGGGGGTCGGATCGGTGCGGTGATGGACGAAGGACCAGGTACCGTCGAGGCTGACAACGCCGGGATCATCGACCAGATGCGCGCGCGGCGGCAGGAGCGCTCCCGCGTCGGGAGCATAGGAAGGTAGTATCGATATCACGTCTGTGTGCCTTTCGGATGTCATCGTCGAAACTCCGATCGTCAGAGATAAGACTAACACGTTATAGTTGTTGTGTTTCAACGAAACGCAACCGAGCATTGGGAGCCATGCATGGAGCGCGCAACTCGGGCCGACGTCGCCCGCGCGGCAGGCGTTGCACCGTCAACCGTCTCGCTCGTCCTCAACGGACGAGGCCGGGACGTGAAGATCGCACCCGCCACGATCGAGCGCGTCAAGCAGGCCGCACGCGCACTCAACTACATCCCCAACGCGGCCGCCCGCTCGCTGCGCCGCGGCAAGTCACACCTCATCGCCCTCCTCATGGCCGAGCTGCCGGATGACCCGTTCGTGCCCGTCGTCCACACGGTCCTCACGACCGCGATGATCGACATCCAACGCCGCGGCTACCTCCTCCTTCCCCTCTTCCAGTCCGGCGACGGTGCCTCCGACGCCGAGGTCATCCGCGGCGTCCTGGGCGACACCCAGCTCGCCGGGATCATCCGCGAGACCACGTCGGCCGAGGCCTTCACCTCGCGCCTGCTCGCGAACCTCGGCATTCCCGTCGTCGCCATGTCCATGATCGAGGCCGACCCGACCGGATCGGAATCGTCTCTCATTCGCATCGACGAGGGTGCCGGCGTGCAGGAGGTGTTGTCCGACTGCGCGCTCATCGACCCATCGACCGGGTCGGGCAGCGGTCGCGCCGTCTTCCTGGCGGGGCCGAACACTAACCACGCGCGCCAGAACCCGATCGCGAGCGCATTTTCCACGCACTTCACCCTCTATTCGCTGCCGGACTGGGAGGCATCGACGGCGTACCAGGCCGCCCTGCGCCTCCTCGACGAGGATCCGTCTATCTCCCTCATCGCCCTGGCCGACGACTCGCAGGCCCCCGGCGTCTTCCAGGCGGCCGCGGATCTCGATCTGTCGGTGCCCGGCGACCTGTCGATCCTCGGTTTCGGCAACCAGGACCGCCACAGCGCCGAGGCGCTCGGGCTGACGACGGTCGAATGGCCACTCAAGGACATGACCGAGGCCGCCGTCGCCTCGATCATCAACGTCATCGAGGGCTGCTCCCCCATGGCCGACGTTCACCCCAACGCCTCTCTCGAGGACGAGGCCCCCAACGAAACCCCCATCGCAACAATCCCGACGCGCCCTGTGTGGCGCTCATCGGTCGCCAGGCGCGGCTAAAGAGCGTATCGTGGCACGGTATGCGCTCTGCGCGCAAAGCTGAGCCAATCACCCACAACAATGACACTAGCGCTATGTACCCCTCAAACTTCATGTTTCCAATGAGCACGTCAAACCTCATGTATCCAATGGGCACGATGTTTCCAGGGTACGTCGACTCCGCTCTCATTCCCCTCCTCGTACGCCAGCTGAAGAAAAAGGGACTCCACGTCGACGTGGTAATCGACCGCAACAACGCGCTGATGTATCTAGTCGTCAACAACGTATTGACTTGCAACCTGGTAGCGATTTTCTACGACCTGCTCAACGCGCCTCCAATTTCTCACAGGGGCATCCTCAACAATTGGGCCGATCGGATCTTCGATCAGATTCGCGTGGAGGCCGCAGAACTCTCCATCCCCGACGTGCTGCGTCGGCGCGTACGCACCGAGCTCGTCCCCACTTGCACAGTCCAACACCCCGACTTCTCCTATGCGCGTCCTTTCCCCGGTGGACTCTCAATGATCCTGAGTATCGTCCATGCAGCCGGCACAACCAGGTGCACCACCGAGGGACTCCGTTTTCGCCCTCTCGGCGTCGATGAGCTTTTCCACTACGGACAGTTGAACACTGACGCCATCACGATCACCATCACACAGAAATCCGGCCCGACAACATGCTTGTCCGGTCCGTCGCCTTTCATCGCAGCCAAAGCAGCAAACATGCCTGCGGTGATCAAGCAGCACGCGATCGAAGCACCACACGGCCTCTTCGCAATTATCCCACAGCAGCATCTTCTCTTTGTTGCACCCGCAACCCCCAACGACCTCTATGGTCAGCTGCAAACACTGGTAGATTTCGCCCGATTCGCGATCATCGACGCACAGCGGAACAACCCGCGTCACGCCGTTAGCCGCGATATTTTCTACTTCTCCCCAGAGGGCGCCTGTGAGACCGTGACTTGCTCGAACGACCCCGCCGTTCAGGAGCTGCTGAGCAACCCTCAGATCAGCCCAGCCAACTACCACTTCAGCGCGCAGAAATACCTGTCTTTGCCCCCCGCTTTCGAGCAGCGGTTTTCTCGCGCTGGCCACGCCTCACCTGCAGAACAGAACGCGCAATAACACGAGGAAGGGGCGGATGCCGGTTGGTATCCGCCCCTTCCTCACGTGTGGGTCTCGTGCCGGGCGCTTCCCGCACGCTCACAAAATGCGGGAGGGACGCCCGGCGGCAACGCCGTTAGTCGCCGAGGCCGCAGGCCCGGTAGATGTTGGTCAGCATCTCCAGACGCTTCTCAAGGGACGCGTCCTTGGGCACGCACACCTTGGCACCGAGGTAGTTGGCACCGCCCTCGATGGCAGCCTTGGCGCAGCGAGCGATCTCGGCCTCGTTCATGAGCGAGGTCGCCTCGTCCGCCTGCGCGGGCAGGTGACCGTCGATCCAGGAGTAGCCGTACTGGGTTTCCTCCGGACCTGCACCCGAGAAGATGATGCCGTCCAGGACGCCGCGCTTACCGGCCTCGAGCACGTGCTCGTAGGCGGTATCCGCGCTGCGGCCTTCCACGGCGCAGCGGCCCCAGTTGAGGTGGATGCCGATGCCGGCCTCGGAGACGACGTCGATCTCGGATTCGAGGGAGAGGAAGCCCTTTTCGGGGTTCTGCTCGGGGATGTACTTGTCGCAGTGCTCGATGACGAGCGTGGCCCCGCACCAGTCCCATGTGGCCACCTCGGCGAGCGAACGCTTGAAGGCGTCCGCCTGCGCCAGGCGCGTCGGCGCCGAATGCAGCTGCACGCGGGCGACCAGCTGCCGTCCCGCGCGATCGCACAGGGCGGCGAGGTCGTCGCGCAGCGCGCGGGTGAAGTCGAGCGCGGCGGCGCGTCCGGCCTCGTCGGGCGAGGCCAGGCCGAAGTTCTCGTTCTTCCACACGTTCTGCATTGTGCCGGGGATCGCGGTGATCGTGTTGAAGTCCCAGTGGGAGGCCAGGTGGCTGGCCAGGACCTCGCCCTGGGTGGCGAGCTGGCCCGGGTAGGGCATCTCGACGCCGCTGACCCACGGCTGGTCCGCGAGGAGACGGTAGTAGTCAGCCTCCAGCTCCGGCGCCGGATGCGACGCATACGCGCCGATAACGAAAGGAAGTGTCATGGTGATCATCCCTCTTTGATGATGTCGTCGTTTCCATCTTCAGGACGAACATACTCCGGCCCCACGGCCTTCTGCAGCAGACGCGGGATATTCGCACCGATGGACACCATGACGATCGCGGCGAACCCGAAGGACAGGATCGCCAGGGCCATACCCAGACCCAGCTGATCGGCAATCGCAGCGCCGAGGACGGGGCCGACCGCACCACCGAGGGCACCGACGTTGTAGCAGAAGCCGAGGCCAGCAGCGCGCTTGTCGACCGGGAAGTAGGAGGACACCCACTTGGGCAGCAGGCCCGAGACGCCCTGGCCGAACATCTGCTGGAAGAAGAGCAGACCCGCCACGAGGGCGACGTACTTGCCGTCCTGCATGAACAGCGGGAAGACAATGACCTGCGAGAGCAGCAGCGAGATCGCGTACCAGCGACGCATACCAAACTTGTCGCCCGCAAAGCCGGCGATGATGTAGCCCGCTGCGTTGCCGAGGCCCGCGAAGGACACGACGTTCGCAACGACCTTCTGGTCCATACCAACACCGTGCAGGTAGGTCGGCAGAAGGCCCTGGATCGGCCAGGTGTACATGAAGGACGCGAAGATCGTCAGCATGATCGCGATGCCAATGATCCAGCGATTGGAGTCGAACTGGATGATCAGGTAGATGAAGACAACCGCGCAGACGAGGCCGACCAGGCTCACCGCAACAATGCCGCCCACCTGCTGAGTGAAGATGAGAAGCAGGCCGATAAATGCGATCACAACGACGATGTAGTTGAGGACCTTGCGCTGCCCGCCGAAGAGGACGGCGAGCATGTCATTCTTCTCATCGCCACCCTTCTCCTTGGCCTCGCTCCAGTCCGCGGCCTCGGGCAGGGTGCGCCGCATGTAGATGGCGACGACGATCGGGACGATGCCGGTGAGGAACAGGGCTCGCCAGCCCCAGCCGGGGTGCATCGAATCGACCCAGGTCACGAAGTACTTGTCGACCTGAGCGGCGGCAATAACGCCGAAGGCGTAGCCGGAGAGAAGGAAGCCCGAAGCCTTGTTGCGCATGTGCTTGGGCCACGACTCGATGACGTACGCGGCGGATGCGGAGTACTCGCCTGCCATTGCGAAGCCAATGATGAGGCGCAGGACGAACAGGATCCAGAAGTTCGGAGCGAGCGCACAGGCGATCGACCCGAAAGCGAACATGAAGATCGACAGGATCATCGCCGGCTTGCGCCCGTAGCGGTCACCGATTGCGCCGAGCACGAGGCCACCGATCCAGCGGCTGATGAAGGCCGCCGAAATCAGGGATGCGCTCTGGACGAGCGTCAGGCTGAATGCTTCCTTGATCGCGGGGAGTGCAAAGGAGATGAGGACGAAGTCGTAGCCATCAAGCAGGACGCCGATCCATGCGGCGAAGAAGGCCTTGCGATCTTCTTTGGTGAGGTATTGATACCAGGGCTTTTTCGGAAGCGCCTGTGTGGGGGACATACTCATGATGAGTGCCTTCCTGAAATTTCATCGTCGAATAACGAGGGGCTTTGAGTCCAGATGTCTAACTAGCAAGTTGTCAGACAACTTGCGATTATGTTAGCTCTCTCTCACTCTAGAGTCAAGGGGAAATTTTGGCTCAATCTGTATATTGCCAACGAAATGTCGTAGTGATAATCTGTCTGACAACTTCACTATTGTGACTGAACACACCCTCCGCTTTGTAATGATGCGAGGCGGAATGAGCAACTAACAGAAAGGTGTCAAACATGAGTATTGACGCAGGTCACCCGGGAATTTCCTGGACCTTACAGTTCCGCGCACGCATCGACGGAGCACTAATCGCCCTCCACGGCACGGATGACACGGGGTGGAAGCTGTTCATCCGCTCCAGCGCCCTCTTCCTCGAAGGCTCAACAAAAGCGATGACCTTCGCCCTGGACATGGAGGACACTGCCTCCGTCACGGACGGCACCTGGCATTCGCTCGCTCTCACTGCGACCGCTGCGGGTTCAAAGATCTTCCTCGACGGCTACCAGTGCTTCTCAACCTGCGCTGACCTTTCTCCCGCCGGTAGCGGCCCCGACGCGCAGCTCTCCCTCACCCCGGGAGCCGGCATTGAGATCCGTTCTTTCGCAGAGCACGACTCCGTCCTCTCCGCGGAAGAGATCCTTGCCCTCTCCCCCGCCCCCACCCCTCTCATTGAGTTCGCCGCCGCCCACCTGTCGGATTACGACGTCGCCGAGCTGTCCGAGCTGACCGCCGGCACGATCTTCGCCCGCTATCGAGTGCGCGGCCCCGGCCAGCACGGAACTATCCTCGCAGCCGGAGGTGCGGGCACTGAACAGCTCAACCTGTCGGTGACCGCAGACGGCATCGAGTACAAGGTTCTGGGACGCAGGGGCGAGTGGCGCACGTTTACGGCCCACGGCCACTGGGATCAGGGACACTGGCACGACGTCGTCGTACGCGTCGGACACGGCGCGGTACAGATCTACGTCGACGGCTACCTCGAGGCCCACCTGCCCGGGCAGGCGTTCTTCGCTGCCGTCGATTCCCTCGACGAGGTCGTGATCGGCCAGGACACCTCCGGATCCCGACTCTTCGGCGAGGTCCGCAACGCCGCCCTCTTCTCCTCGGTTCTCAACGACTCGCAGATCAAGAAGCTCTCGTCCGTCGCCCCACTCGACACGCAGTGCCTCTTCGATGCCGGGTTTCACGACTCCATCAGCTACCGCATTCCCTCGCTGATCACTCTGAAGTCCGGGGTCGTTGTCGCCGGTGCCGACCAGCGTGAGACCATCGCGAACGACTCCCCCAACTCGATCAACTTCACGGTCCGCCGCTCCTTCGACGGAGGACACACCTGGGGCGACCTCCAGACGGTACTCTCCTACCCCGGTCACGGGGCGAAGGGCGCGTCGGTCATCGATTCCTGCGTCGTCCAGGACCGCCGCAACGGGCGCCTGGTCGTCCTCATCGATCACTTCCCCGGAGGGATCGGTCAGCCCAACGCCGAGGCCGGCCTCGGCGTCGACGAGAAGGGACGCTACATCCTGCATGACAGCCAGGGGGCCACCTACACCTGGAACGAGGACGGCAGTGTCACGGACGCCGACGGCAACACCACCCCCTTCAGAATCTCCGAGCGCGGCGACGTTACCGTCACCGAGGATGGACAGGAATCACCCGGTGGCAACGTGTTCCTCGCTGATGGGGAAGACCCCCACCAGACGCTGCTCACGGCCCGCACCTGCTTCCTGCAGATGATCTACTCCGACGACGACGGCGAGACCTGGTCCGGTCCCGTCAACCTCAACCAGGACGTGAAGGAAGAGTGGATGTCCTTCTGCGGCACCTCCCCGGGCACGGGCGTGCAGCTGCGCAGCGGACGCCTCGTCATCCCGATCTACTACAACGGGGACCACAAGCGCCACTTCTCCGCTTCCGTCGTCTACTCCGACGATGGCGGTGCCACGTGGAAGCGCGGCAAGTCCCCCAACGACGGGCGCATCTTCGAGGGCCGCGAGATCGATTCGCGCACGCTCGACACCGAAGCAGCCGCGACGCACGAGGCCACGCTCATCGAGCGCGCCGACGGTTCCCTGCTCATGCTCATGCGCAACCAGCACCCGAGCGGCAAGGTTGCCACAACCGTCAGCACCGACGGAGGCGAGACCTGGAGCGACGTCTCCTTCGCGCAAGAGATCACCGAGATCTTCTGCCAGCCCAACGCTGTGCCGTGGCCGAAGGAGGATTGCCCCGAGCGCGTCGTCTTCGCGAACGCCTCGCAGATGCGCCCCTACCGCGGTCGTGGTGTCCTTCGCCTCTCCGAAGACGGAGGTCGCACGTGGATCGCGTCGCGCACCTTCAACCCGGCGCACTACGTCTACCAGTGCATGACGATCCTGCCTGACGGGACCCTCGGCCTCCTGTGGGAGCGTGAGATGCAGGGCCTGTACTTCACCCGCATCCCGCTTGAGTGGATCGAGGCCGCGAAGATCTGACGATTGGTCCCACGCTGACACGAGGCCGCCTGCCGCACTCTCCACGCAGGAGAGCGCCAGGCGGCCTCGTCTATCAGCAACACACACGCGAGGGCGGGCACCCACCGGTGCCCGCCCTCAGCTATGACCGGAGTGCGCTCAGAGAGCCAGGTTCTCCTTAACGATGTCTGCCAGCGACGCAGCGACGGCGTCGGCCTCGTCCTGGGTCGCGGCCTCGACCATGACGCGCACGAGCGGCTCGGTACCCGAGGGACGCAGGAGCACGCGACCGGTGTCGCCCAGGCGAGCCTCAGCGGCCGCCACGGCCTCGGCGACGGCCTCATTCGTCGACGCGGCCGCGCGGTCCACGCCGCCCACGTTGATGAGGGTCTGCGGCAGGCGCTGGATGAAGGAGGTCAGATCAGCCAGGGAGCGGCCGGATTCCTTCACCATGCGCGAGACCAGGAGCGAGGACAGAATGCCGTCGCCGGTGGTCGCGTGATCGCGGGCGATGATGTGGCCGGACTGCTCGCCGCCGAGGCAGTAGCCGGACGCCAGCATCTCCTCGAGCACGTAGCGGTCGCCCACGCCGGTCTGCACGGTGTTGATGCCAGCCTCGCGCATGGCGATCAGCAGGCCCAGGTTGCTCATGACGGTGACGACGAGCGTGTCCTTGGCGAGGGCCCCGCGCGCCTTGGCGTTGACGGCCAGCGCACCCATGATCTTGTCGCCGTCAATGAGGTTGCCCTCGTGGTCGACGGCCAGGCAGCGGTCCGCATCGCCGTCGTAAGCGACGCCGAAATCGCAGCCGGACTGGGTGACGGCGGCCTGCAGGGCCTCGGGGTGCGTCGAGCCCGCGTTCAGGTTGATGTTGCGCCCATCCGGGGACGCGTTGATGACGGTGATGTCGGCCCCGAGCTCACGGAAGACCGCCGGGCCGAGCTCGGAGGCCGCGCCGTTCGCGCAGTCGATCGCGATCTTCATGCCGCGCAGGTCGGTGCCGATAGCATCGATAAGATGCGCGATGTAGGAATCCTTGGCCCAGGCATGATCGGCGTTGATCTCGCCGACGCCGTCACCGGTGGGGCGATCCCACTCGGTGTCCAGGAGGGCCTCGATCTCATCCTCGACGCAATCCGCGAGCTTGTAGCCGCCGTGCGCGAAGAACTTAATGCCGTTATCGGGCATCGGGTTATGCGACGCGGAAATCATGACGCCGAGGTCCACGGTGTCCTCGGTAGCGGTCAAATGCGCGACCGTCGGCGTGGTGACGACGCCGATACGGGTCACGTCCATGCCGGCGCTGGCCAGGCCCGCCGCGAGGGCGTGATCAAGGAACTCGCCCGAAATACGCGTATCGCGTCCGATGATCGCGCGAGGCTTCGAACCGTCCGCGCGTCGGGATCCGCCGAACTGGCGGGCGGCCGCCTCGCCGAGCTGCAGCGCAAGGTCCGCAGTGATATCAACGTTCGCCAGTCCTCGCACGCCATCCGTGCCGAACATCCTGGGCATAGTCTCTCCGTTCAGTGGGTCGTATGACTGCACTAAGCCTACCGCGCTCGCGCCCGCTCATTGGCACGAGGCCGGGGCACGGACAGCGGCGACGCTCACATCCTGGCACACACGCGTCGGTAAACGAAGGTCGCGCCCCGCAGGAGCGGGGCGCGACCAACAGAAAATGTGCTGAATGAAATCAGCGCTTCGAGAACTGCGAAGCCTTGCGGGCCTTCTTGAGGCCTGCCTTCTTACGCTCGGTGGCGCGGGCGTCGCGGGTCAGGAAGCCAGCCTTCTTGAGGGCCGGACGGTTCGCGTCGCGGTCGATCTCGTTGAGGGCGCGCGACACGCCGAGGCGCAGGGCACCGGCCTGGCCGGAAATGCCGCCGCCGTTGATGCGGGCGATAACGTCGAAGCGGCCGTCAATGTCGAGCAGCACGAAGGGGGACTTCACCAGCTGCTGGTGCAGCTTGTTGGGGAAGTAGTCCTCAAGGGCGCGACCGTTGATGGTCCACTTGCCGGAGCCGGGGACCAGGCGAACGCGGGCGACGGCCTCCTTGCGGCGGCCCAGGCCCGCGCCGGGCGCGGTGATGGACTGACCGGCGCCGGCGGGAGCCGACTCGGTCTCGGACGTGTAGGAGCTGGGGACGACTTCCTCGTCCAGCTCAGCGGAAACGATGGTCTCAGCCACGGTTCTCCTCAGGGTCAAAGGCGTTCAGCGACCGGAGGTCACTGAGCCACCTGGGTCAGTTCGTAGGGAACCGGCGACTGGCCGGCGTGGGGGTGCTCCGGGCCAGCGTAAACGTGCAGCTTCTTGAACTGCGCGCGGCCGAGGGAGTTGTGAGGAAGCATGCCCTTAACGGCCTTCTCGACGGCGCGCTCGGGCGCCGCAGCGAGGAGGTCACGGTAAGCGGTCGCGGTCAGGCCGCCGGGACGACCGGAGTGACGGTAGGCCATCTTCTGGTCGAGCTTCTTGCCGGTCAGAGCGACCTTGTCCGCGTTGATGATGATGACGTTGTCGCCCATGTCCATGTGAGGGGCGAACGTCGGCTTGTGCTTCCCACGGAGGAGGGCAGCGGTCTGGGCTGCCAGACGACCGAGGACGACGTCGGTGGCGTCAATGACGTACCACTTCTTGTCCGCGTCCCCGGGCTTGGGTGAATAGGTGCGCACGGGCGTAACCTTCAATTCTTGTTGGTCATGGGACGCCGCGCCGGTTTTTCCGGGGGCATCCGCGATGAAACGGTTCGCGCGAGGCGTCGGCGAGCGCTCCTAGCGAGTGGGAGACACTAGGTACTCTGCTGACGCACAGCACTAGCCATATTATCGGGGTGCGGCCCGGCGGTCAAAGCGCGGCGAATACTGTGTCACATTCCTCAGCCGTCGTCGCCGCAGCAGCTATCTCGCCTGGCCCGGGCCTGCTGCGCCCTCGCACCCCACTGGGACGGGTCGGGGTAGTCGACGCCCTCGAGGGTGAGCCCGTGGGCGGGGGCGATCGGTGCGGCTCCAGCGCGCGAGCGGGCGCTCAGTATCTGTGCCGGGTAGTCCGTATCGCGCGCGCCCGAGCCCACCAGGAGCAGCGCCCCGACCAGCGAGCGGACCATCGAATGACAAAACGCGTCCGCCTCGACGGAGAAGACGAGAGTCCCTTCGCTGTCGCGCTGCGCGTGCAACGTCCGCAGCGTCCGAATCGTCGTGGCCCCCTCGCGCGGGCGACAGAACCCGAGAAAGTCGTGCTCCCCGAGCAGGGAGGCCCCGGCCTCGTTCATGGCTGCCTCGTCGAGCGGGTCTTCCACCCACAGGCGGTCCCATCGGCCCAGCGGCCAGGGACGATCCGAGACCCGGTAGGCGTAGGAGCGGCCGAGGGCGGAAAAGCGCGCGTCGAAGCTGGGGTCAACGACGGCGGCCGAGTAGATGCGCACATCGCAGGTCCCGCGCGCGGCGGGCAGGTCGCGTCCACGCGCGCGCTCACCGTAGCGCCCGGAGAGGATCTTGTTCAGCCTGCGCACGATCGACGAGGCCGTGGCCTCCTGGGAGGACTCCCCTCCCCTGGGCGTCAGCCGCGCCCAGGCCTCGTCGCTCAGGTCGACATGACAGACCTGGTGGCGCGCATGCACCCCGGCGTCGGTGCGCCCAGCGACGGTCGTCGTCACTTCCTCGCGCGAGGCCATCGCGAGGGCCGCTTCGACCTCACCCTGGACGGTGCGCAGGCCGGGCTGGGCGGCCCAGCCTCGAAAATCTGTGCCGTCATAGCCCAGCTCCAGGCGCAGGCGACGCGTGCTCACAGCTCCCACGCCCGCACGCCGCCGATAATCCCCGCATCGTTGGGCACGACGATCACGTCGTCGCCCATGAGACGCAGGTTCGAGGCCGTGATGCGCTTCGAGTTACCGCCCCCCAGGTAGAGGCGGTCCCACATGTACATCGGGCGTAGGCCGTCCACCACGCGGCGGATGCGACGCGACCAGTGCACGTCGCCGAGGCGCAGGCGCTCATGCTCGCCAATGTAGTCGTCGTAGGTGAGGCCCCAGCGAACCGGCCCCTGCGAGACCTCGACGTGGGGTGCCAGCTGGCCGCCGTCAAAGACCGCGTTACCCAGGCCAGTCCCCAGGGTGATGATCATTTCGAGGCCGCGGCCGGTGATCGCACCCGCGCCCGCAACCTCCGCGTCGTTCAGGACCTTCGTGGGCAGGCCGAGCGCCTGCTCAATCGCGTGCCCCATGTCGAAGTGATCCCAGCTTTCCACCAGCTCAGGCAGCACGCGCGAACGGGGCCCGTCGCGGGTGATGTAGTGAGGCGTAGCAATGACGACACCGTGCCGAATCATGCCCGGCATGCCCATCGTCACGCGCGTCGCCGCGGGAAGCTCGCGGGCGAGGCCGACAACGGTCTCCACGAGGAGTTCCGGAGGCAGCGGGTACGGAGTAGGCACCCGGCGAGGCGGGGCCATCATCGTCCCACGCTCATCAACGACAGATCCCTTGATGCCACCGCCGCCGCAGTCAATCGCCAACGTCATCTCACGAGTCATGACATCAGGCTACCGGATACGGCAAGGGCCGGACACCCCGGAGGGTGCCCGGCCCAATGCTCGAGCGAATCAGTGACCTTGCGTCACTTCTCCTCAGCGGCCTGCTCGGCGGCGTCTTCAGCCTTGCCGGCCTCCTCGGCGATCTCCTCGGCCTCGTTGGCCTTGGCGAGATCGCCTTCCTCGCGAGCCTCTTCGGCGCGCTCGGCTGCAGCCTCAGCGGCTTCCTCGGCCTCGGCAGCAACGGCCTTGGCCTCGGCGGCCTTCTCAGCCGTCTTCTCGGCAGCCTTCACGACGGCCTTCTTCTCGACCTTCTCCATGACGAGCTCGATGCGCATCAGGGGAGCGTTGTCGCCCTTGCGGTTGCCGACGCGGATGAGGCGGGTGTAGCCGCCAGCGCGCTCGGAATCCATCGCGGGAACGAGCTCCTCGAAGAGGATCGCGACGATGCCCTTGTTGGGGATCTTCTTCAGGACCGTGCGGCGGGCGTGCTGGTCGCCACGCTTGGCCTTAGTGATCAGCTTCTCGATGTAGGGGCGCAGGGCCTTGGCCTTCGCCTCCGTGGTCGTGAGGCCGCGGTGTTCGATGAGCTGAGCTGCCAGGTTCGACAGGATCAGCTTCTGGTGTGCCGGGCTACCGCCCAGACGAGCACCCTTCTTGGGGGTGGGCATTTGTTTCTCCTACGGATTCAATGCGTCCATCGGACGCACGGGGTCAGATGGACTGGTCGTCCGAAAAGATCGCGGCGGACTCCGAGTCGCCGAAGCTCGGCATGACCGAGTCCTTCAGCGTCATACCAAGGGCCGCCAGGGACTCCTTGATCTCTTCGATCGACTTGGTGCCGAAGTTGCGGATGTCGAGCAGATCGGCCTCCGAGTGAGCAACCAGCTCGCCGACGGTCAGAATGCCGCGGCGACGCAGCGCGTTGTAGGAACGCGACTGCAGGTTCAGGTTCTCGATCGGGAGCGCCAGATCGGCGGCGAGGGTGGCGTCGGTGGTGGACGGACCCACCTCGATGCCTTCCGCTTCCTCGTTCAGTTCACGCATGAGGCCGAACAGCTCCACCAGCGTCTTGCCGGCCGAGGCCAGGGCATCGCGCGGGGTGATCGCCGGCTTGGTCTCCACGTCGATGACGAGGCGATCAAAGTCGGTGCGCTGCTCGACACGCGTCGCCTCGACCTTGTAGGTCACCTTGACGACGGGCGAGTAGATCGAATCAATCGGAATGCGAGAGATTTCGGCCTGCGGATCCTTGTTCTGAGCGGCCGACACGTAGCCGCGGCCACGCTCGACGGTCAGCTCGATCTCCAGCTTGCCCTTCTCGTTGAGGGTGGCAAGGTGCAGATCGGGGTTGTGGATCTCCACGCCGGCGGGAGGCGTGATGTCTCCGGCGACAACCTCGCCGGGGCCAGCCTTCCGCAGGTACATGACGACAGGCTCGTCGTTCTCGCTGGACAGGACGATCTGCTTGATGTTCAGGATGATCTCAGCGACATCTTCCTTCACACCTTCGATCGTGCGGAACTCGTGGGGGACGCCATCGATACGGATGGACGTCACCGCTGCACCCGGGATCGAGGACAGGAGGGTACGACGCAGGGAGTTACCCAGCGTGTAGCCGAACCCGGGCTCGAGGGGCTCCAGGGTGAAACGGGAGCGCAGGTCGCTGACCTTTTCTTCGGTCAGGATGGGTCGCTCTGCAATGAGCACGTCTATTCCTTTCTGGCCGGTGCCCGCTATATGACACCGGATATGGGAACCTGCTGAAGCAGGCTAAGGGAGTAAGAACCCGAAGGTTCAGACGTGGGGAGGGCAGGGCCCTCCCGTCCGCAAGTCAGCCGCGGCGGCGCTTCGGCGGGCGGGTGCCGTTGAAGGCCTGAGGCGTGACGTCCTGGATCGAACCGATCTCGAGGCCGGCGGCCTGGAGGGAACGGATCGCGGTCTCGCGGCCGGAGCCGGGACCCTTCACGAAAACGTCAACCTTCTTCATGCCGTGCTCCTGGGCGCGACGAGCCGCAGCCTCGGCCGCGAGCTGCGCGGCGAAGGGGGTGGACTTACGCGAACCCTTGAAGCCAACCTGGCCGGAGGACGCCCAGGCGACAACCGCGCCCGTGGGGTCCGTGAGGGAAACGATGGTGTTGTTGAACGTCGACTTGATGTAGGCGTGGCCGTTGGTGACGTTCTTCGAAATCTTGCGACGCGGCTTGCGGGCACCGCCCGTGCGCGAGGTCTTTGCTGCTGCCATTTCTGGTTCAGTTCCTTCTTGTCGCGGAAAGCTACCCCGAGGGGCTGGGCTTCCCTAGGCCTTACTTGGCCTTCTTCTTGCCTGCAACGGTGCGCTTGGGGCCCTTGCGGGTACGCGCGTTGGTCTTGGTGCGCTGACCGTGGACCGGCAGGCCACGACGGTGGCGAAGGCCCTGGTACGAACCGATTTCGATCTTGCGACGAATGTCGGCCTGAACCTCACGGCGGAGGTCACCCTCAACCTTGAAGTTTGCCTCAATGTAGTCACGAAGCTTGACGAGATCCTCTTCCGTCGCGTCCTTCACGCGGACGTCCGGGCTGACGCCGGTGGCGGCGAGGGTCTCTGCCGCGCGGGTGCGGCCGACTCCGTAGATGTATGTGAGCGCGATCTCGAGCCGCTTCTCGCGGGGGAGGTCGACGCCGGCAATACGTGCCATGGTGATGTTGCTCCAGTTGTTCATCGGAGGTCGTCATCGCTCAGTCCGGGCGAGCAGCCCGGCCTCGGCCTCCGAACCGAGGGTCACCCATGTGTGGGCGCTTAGAGTGATGCTGTGGGGCTTGTTGCCCCGCGGGTCGCAGCGGGACTCAGCCCTGGCGCTGCTTGTGCCTGGGGTTGTCGCAGATGACCATGACGTTGCCGTGGCGACGAATCACCTTGCACTTGTCACAGATCTTCTTGACACTCGGCTTGACCTTCATGGTTGTTACCTCCACTGCCCGTCGGGCAGTTTGTGTCGGGTCACTTGTAGCGGTAGACGATACGGCCTCGAGAGAGGTCGTAGGGGCTCAGCTCGACGACAACTCGATCCTCGGGCAGGATGCGGATGTAGTGCTGACGCATCTTTCCCGCAATGTGGCCGAGAACCACGTGGCCATTCTTCAGTTCCACACGGAACATTGCGTTAGGCAGGGCCTCAACGACCGTGCCTTCCATCTCGATGACGCCGTCTTTCTTCGCCATATCCTCCGTTTATCCTCTACATGTCTCGGATAGGTTGCGGCGGATGCCGCCAGGCATAGTGCACCGACGAGTGCCGGATGCAGATACGCCCAAGTAACTACTCTACGGCATCGATGTCCCTCGGCGGTAGTCAGGGTCCCTGTCGGTTCGCTCACGTTTAATGCGTCACATTTCATCGAATCGCCGTTAGCGGTCGCCTCATATCCACCGGGCCCAGGCCTCGTCCCCGATCTCAATCTGCCCCACACTCTATGCTCTCCGTATGCACGAGGCCTGGGCACCTCACGTCCGGCGGCTTCCCTCGGCGACACTCGGCTGATGATCGCTTCACTGCGCCCCAGCCTCGTTCATGAACGAGCCGAACCCTACGGCCCCAGCAGATACGGTACCCGTGCCACCAAAATGCGCCACACACGAGGACAGCTATGCGACAGCAGCCGACAGGAGTCGCCAGCCTTACGCGTCATCCCAGCCCTGCGCGACTTTTCGAGCGGAGTTGCGACCAGGGGCTGGCACCCACAGTCTCCAACACACATCCGGATAGGAAACGAACATCCGGATAGCTTAATAACCTATCCGGATGCGCATAACCTATCCGGATGCGCGCAACCTATCCGGATAAGTCCCACACAGTGGGAACCACGGGCCTCACGACGCAAAAGCGCTACGGCGCAGCCGTACAGACTGACTGAGCAGAGTGCAGGTACTCGCAGGTTATGGTCTCTCGGCAGACCACAGGGCCCGACCCCACAAATCTCGCATGCAATTCGATTGGGCGAAGATTCAACAAAGCCTCAAAACGTTGCAATTCCAACGCCGCAATTTCATGGTTTGAAATAGTCGCGGGGGAATTGCATGCGACATTGATTGCGGGCGCGGCGATTAGGCAGCGCAAAGGCTGAGGGCGAAGTGGGCCTGGCCGAGTAACGTGCAACGCACACCACGCGCCACCTGTGAGGAGAGCGCCGGCTGGGCAGCGGCCTGGTCGGGCTTCGAGCCGACCCGCCGAGCAAAGCTCGCGGCGCAGACAACAGCCGGACCCGACGGCACTCGGAACACCGGTGGCAACGCCGACAGACACACCTGACACGAAGAGCCCAGTGCATTTCAGCGTCGCCCAGTACCCAGCCGGGAACACGAGCAACCCGGCGCAAAACCAGCCACGGCCTCGTCGATAGAAGACTCGGGCCCGGCACCTTCGTGAGGTACCGGGCCCGAAACCGTTCGAGACGTCAGTCGAGCGAGACAGGAGTGACACCGTAGGGTGCCAGGCCAGCCACTCCCCCATCGCGCGCCGTCAGGACGGAGACTCCGTCCTCGGTGATCGCGATCGAGTGCTCCCAGTGGGCAGCATCGCGGCCGTCGACCGTGCGCACCGTCCACTCGTCGTCATCCGTGCTCGACGCGATATCACCACGGGTGAGCATCGGCTCAACCGCCAGGACCATACCGGGCTTGAGTCGCGCCTGGATGCCGCGGACGTTGTAGTTGAGGACGTCCGGAGGCATGTGCATCTTCGTGCCGATGCCGTGACCCACGAACTCTTCGATGATGCCGGCCTCCCAGCCGTTGATGAGAGCGTTCTCCGCTACGACATCCTCAACCGCGTGGCCAACCGCGCTGATGCGCTTCCCGTTGGCGAGGCCTGCGAGCGCGGCCCACAGGGACTCGCGCGTCACCGCGTCCAGCTGGCGGCGCTCACGCAGCAGTTCCTCGTCCACTCCGGCGATCGGTCCGCTGGCACGCTCGCCAGCGGCGAAGTCCGCGTCGGACACAAAGGCTTCGCAGACGATGATGCTGAAAGCCGCGTCGCCGTGCCACTGGCGGCCGCCACGTTCGACGTACGCACCGCAGTCAAAGGACACGAGGTCTCCGGGGGCCAGCTCGTAGTCATCGGGAATCCCATGGACAATGACGTCGTTCACGGAGATGCACACCGTGGCCGGGTAGCCGTAGTAGCCCTTGAAGTTCGAGGTCGCTCCCCCGTCGGCAATCGCCTGGGCGCTCACCTCGTCAAGCTCGCGCGTGGTAATGCCGGGGCGGACAGCGCCGCGCAGGGCCTCGTGGATCGACGCGACGACCAGACCGGCCTCGCGCATCCATCGAAGCTCCTGCGCGGACTTCAGTTCAATGCGTGGCATCGTTTAGTTCTTCGCCACCGAGTCGAGGATCGCGAAGATGCGAGCCGTGACCTCGTCGATCGTGCCACTGCCATCGACGACCTCAAGGAGGTCCTGATCGACGTAGTAGGTGGCGACGGGTTCCGTCTGCTGGTGGTAGACCTCCAGGCGGTGACGCATGACCGGCTCGGTGTCGTCCGTGCGATGCTGCTCCTGAGCGCGCTTGAGCATGCGCTCCACGACCTCGTCCTCATCCACCTGGATCTCGAGGACGACGTCGATGGACTTACCCAGGTCGAGGAGCATGTCGCGCAGCACGTGCGCCTGTTCCACGGAACGCGGGTAGCCGTCAAGGAGGAAACCGTCGGCAGCGTCGGGGGCGGCCAGGCGAGCCTTCACCATGGCGTTCGTGACAGAGTCCGGGACAAACTCGCCGCGGTCCATGTAGGCCTGCGCCTGCTTGCCGATCTCCGTGCCCTCCGCCATGTTCGCGCGGAAGATGTCGCCCGTCGAAATGGCCGGAATACCGAGGCGCTCAGCGATGCGCGAGGCCTGGGTGCCCTTGCCAGCTCCGGGAGGGCCGAGGAGGATAACGACTGTCATTTCAGGAATCCTTCGTAGTGATGCTGCTGCAGCTGCGTGTTGATTTCCTTCACCGTCTGCAGGCCGACGCCGATGATGATGAGCAGCGTGGTGCCACCGAAGGGCATCTGCGAGCTCGACAGTTTCAGCGGGATGATCGCGAGCGACGGCAGGAGGGCGATGATCACCAGGTAGAGGGCGCCCGCAGAGGTGATTCGGTTGATCACGTAGCGCAGGTACTCAGCCGTGGGGCGACCCGCACGGTAACCGGGGATGAAGCCTCCATACTTCTTCATGTTGTCAGCGACCTCGTCCGGGTTGAACGTAATGGCCGTGTAGAAGAAGGTGAAGAACAGAGTCATGAGGGCGTAGATCGTCAGGTAGAACGAGCTGCCCTGCGTGAAGTGCGCCGAGATCCACTGGACCCATGCGTCGTCAGGCTTACCGAACTGCGCCGCCATCGGAGGCAGGGCAAGAATCGACGACGCGAAGATGACGGGGATAACGCCCGACATGTTGATCTTCAGCGGAATGTAAGTGGTGGTGCCGCCGTACTGGCGGCGTCCAATCATGCGCTTGGCGTATTGGACGGGGATTCGGCGCTGCGCCTGCTCGACGTAAACAACGGCAATAGCGACGAGGAGCAAAAGGGCGACGATAGCCGCAACGGAGCCCCACTTACCGGCCTGGCCGATCGACAGGAGCTGCTCGGGCAGACGGGCGGCAATAGAGGTGAAGATCAGAAGGGACATGCCGTTGCCGATGCCGCGCTCCGTGATGAGCTCGCCCAGCCACATGATGACGCCCGTACCGGCCATCATGACGATGATCATCATGATGAACGTGAGAATCGAACGATCCTTAATAACGTCCTGGTTGCAGGACTGGAAGAGCTGTCCGCTGCGTGCCAGAGAAATGGTGGTGGTGGCCTGCAAAATACCCAGGAAGATCGTGAGATAACGCGTGTACTGCGTCAGCTTCGCCTGGCCCGTCTGGCCCTCCTTGTGGAGGTCATCGAAACGAGGAATCACGACCCGCAGCAGCTGGATGATGATCGACGCGGTGATGTAGGGCATGATGCCCAGCGCAAAGATCGACAGCTGAAGGAGCGCTCCACCCGAGAACAGGTTGACGAGGTCGAGCAGCGACGCCTGCGACTCCTGCGCCATGCACTTCTGGACGGCCTGCGAGTCCACGCCGGGCGTCGGAATGAACGAGCCCAGCCGGAATGCGGCCATGATGAACAGGGTAAAGAGCAGCTTCCGACGCAAGTCGGGGGTACGGAACGCCTGGGCGAATGCACCGAGCAAGGCTTCCTCCTACGAATGATGGGCAAGCGGGGCGAAGCCCCTAGACTGATCCAGCTTACCCGACACGGGTAGTGGTTGGCGATATCCAATCATTAAAAAAGCGCTTTGCCGCGTATTTAACGAGACGCGGAGCGCTGGTGCCCCGTGCGGCGGGGCGAGCCGCTTTCGCGGGTGAAAAGCTATTTGACAGCTTCTCACCCACGATAACGGCAGACACGTAACGGGGGTGGTCCCTGGCGGGACCACCCCCGTTCACTGTCAGCGAGCCGAGATGGACCCGCCGGCAGCCGTGATCTTTGCCTCGGCGGAGGACGACCAGGAGTCGACCTCAACCTCGAGCTTCACGTTCAGTTCGCCGGTACCGAGCACCTTGACGGGCGCGGAGTCGCGAACGGCGTGCTTAGCGATGAGGTCCTCAACCGTGACCTTGCCGCCCTCGGGGAACAGTTCCCCGAGCTTGCCAACGTTCACGACCTGGTACTCAACGCGGAAGGGGTTCTTGAAGCCGCGAAGCTTCGGCAGACGCATGTGGATCGGCATCTGGCCACCCTCGAAGCCAGCAGCAACCTGGTAACGGGCCTTGGTGCCCTTGGTGCCACGGCCAGCGGTCTTACCCTTCGAACCCTCACCGCGACCCACGCGGGTCTTCGCGGTCTTGGCTCCGGGGGCAGGACGCAGGTGATGCAGCTTAACGATCTGCGTCTTGTTCGTGGAGTCCGCCATTGTCAGTCGACCTCCTCAGCGGTCACCAGGTGACGCACGGTGCGGACGGCGCCGAGGACGGCATCCGTCTGCTCACGCACGACGCTCTGGCCGATCTTGCGCAGCCCGAGGGTGCGCAGCGTGTCCTTCATGTTCTGCTTCGCGTGAGCGGAGGACTTGACCTGGGTGATCTTGATGTTCTTCGCCATCACTTAGCCTCCCCTGCAGCGGCCTTGTCGGCCTCGGCGGCCTCGGCAGCCGCGCGCTTCTCAGCCTCGCCCTCTGCGCGAGCGCGCAGCATGGACGCGGGAGCAACGCGCTCGAGGGGCAGGCCGCGACGAGCGGCGACAGCCTCGGGCTGCTCGAGCTGCTTGAGTGCGTCAACCGTCGCGTGGACGATGTTGATCGCGTTGGACGAGCCCAGCGACTTGGTGAGCACGTCGTGGACGCCCGCGGCCTCCAGGACGGCGCGCACCGGACCACCGGCGATAACACCGGTACCGGGAGCGGCCGGACGGAGCAGGACGATACCGGCGGTATCGCGGCCCTGCACCACGTGCGTGATCGTGCGGCGGATCATCGGGACGCGGAAGAAGTTCTTCTTCGCCTCCTCGACGCCCTTGGAAATGGCCTGGGGAACTTCCTTGGCCTTTCCGTAGCCGACACCCACCGTGCCTTCGCCGTCACCCACGACAACCAGGGCGGTGAAGGAGAAACGACGTCCACCCTTCACGACCTTGGAGACGCGGTTGATCGTAACGACGCGCTCGATGTACTCGTTCTTGTTCTCGTTGTTCCGGCGGTTATCGCGATCGTTGCCGCGGCCGGAGCGGCGCTCACGGCGATCGTTGTTCTCGCCCGCGCCCGAACCGTTCCTGTCTCGCTGCTGTGCAGCCATCAGATGATCTCTCTTTCTTTCGGCTCGTTCACAGCTCGAGTCCGCCCTCACGGGCGGCCTCGGCAACGGCCGCAACGCGACCTGCGTACTTGTTACCACCACGGTCGAAGACGACAGCGGAGATACCGGCAGCCTTCGCACGCTCGGCGATCAGTGCGCCGACCTTGCGAGCCTTGTCGGTCTTCGTGCCCTCCGAACCGGCGACCTCGGTCTCGATGTCGGAAGCCGACACCAGGGTGTGGCCGACCGTATCGTCGATGACCTGAGCCACCATGTGGCGGTTCGAACGGGTAACGACCAGACGGGGACGCTCGGGCGTGCCGTTGATCTTCTTGCGGAGGCGGAGGTGACGGCGCTTGCGAGCGACGAACTTGCCCTTGCCCTTGATCGAGTAAGCCATCACTTACCAGCCTTTCCGACCTTGCGACGGATGGTCTCGCCCACGTAGTGGATGCCCTTGCCCTTGTAGGGCTCCGGCTTCTTCAGCTTGCGGATGCGAGCAGCGGTCTCGCCGACGAGCTGCTTGTCGATTCCGGAGACCGTGAACAGCGTCTGGGACTTCGGAGCGATCGTGAACTCGATGCCCTCAGGCGGGGTAACGGTGATCGTGTGGGAGAAGCCGAGGGAGAACTCGAGGTCCTTGCCCTTGGCGACCACGCGGTAACCGGTACCCGTGATTTCGAGATCCTTCTTGTAGCCCTCGGTCACGCCGACGATCATGTTGGCGATCAGGGTGCGGGACAGTCCGTGGAGCGAACGCGAGGTGCGCTCGTCGTTCGGACGCTCGACGACAACCTGGCCATCCTCGATCTTCGCGGTGATCGGCTCGGCGACAACGTGGGAGAGGGTGCCCTTGGGGCCCTTCACGGTCACGTTCTGGCCGTCGATCGCAACGTCGACACCGGCGGGGATAGCGATGGGATTCTTACCAATTCGCGACATTGTTCAGCCTCCTCATCACCAGATGTAGGCGAGGACTTCCCCACCCACACCCTTCTCGGCTGCCTGACGGTCGGTGAGCAGGCCGGAGGACGTGGACAGGATCGCCACGCCGAGGCCGCCACGGACCTTGGGCAGGTTGGTGGACTTGGCGTACACGCGCAGACCGGGCTTGGACACGCGCTTGAGCCCCTGGATGGCGGCTTCGCGGTGCGAGCCGTACTTCAGGTTGATCGTCAGGGTCTTGCCCACGCGGGCATCCTCGACGGAGGTCGAGGCGATGTAGCCTTCCTCGACCAGGATGTTCGCAATCGCGTTCTTGAGCTTCGAGTACGGCATGGAGACCGCATCGTGGTGCGCACGATTCGCGTTGCGCAGACGCGTCAGCATATCTGCAATCGGGTCTGTCATTGTCATGGGGGTTTATTCCCCTTCCTCGTCGCGGTTTCTCCGGTTACCCGGGACCTGCGACGTTCGTTTTACCAGCTGCTCTTGGTGACACCGGGGAGCTCGCCACGGTGGGCAAGCTCGCGCAGGCACACGCGGCACAGTCCGAACTTGCGGTACACCGAGTGCGGACGACCGCAACGGTTGCACCGGGTGTAGGCACGCACGCCGAACTTCGGCTTGCGGGCAGCCTTGACCTTCAGGGATGTCTTGGCCATGGGTCAGTCCTCCTTGAACGGGAAGCCGAGGTGACGGAGAAGGGCGCGACCCTCTTCGTCGGTGGTGGCCGAGGTGACAACCGTGATGTCCATGCCGCGCACTCGGTCGATCGAGTCCTGGTCGATCTCGTGGAACATCGACTGTTCCGTGAGACCGAAGGTGTAGTTACCGTGACCGTCGAACTGCTTGGAGGACAGTCCGCGGAAGTCACGGATACGGGGAAGCGCCGTCGAGAGGAGGCGGTCCAGGAACTCCCACATACGGTCGCCGCGAAGCGTCACGTGCGCACCGATCGCCTGGCCCTCACGCAGCTTGAACTGCGCGATGGACTTCTTGGCGCGGGTGGTCACGGGCTTCTGGCCGGTGATCGCGGTGAGGTCGCGGATAGCGCCCTCGAGTGCCTTCGAGTCGCGAGCGGCCTCGCCGACACCCATGTTGACGACAATCTTCGTCAGTCCGCCGACCTGCATGACGTTCTCGTGCTTGAACTCAGCACGGAGCGCCTCGCGGATCTCGGAGACGTACTTTTCCTTCAGACGCGGGGCCATGCTCAGATCTCCTTGCCCTGCTCAACGCCGCGCTGCGCGCCGCCGCGAGTCACGCGGACTCGGACGGTGCGGGTGCGGCCGCCGCGTTCGACGGTGTCCTCGCGGAAACCGACGCGAACGCGCTTCTTGGTCTCGGGGTCGACCAGAGCGACCTTCGACAGGGCGATGGGGGCTTCGATGGTCTCGATGCCGCCGGCGCTGCCCTGCTGGCCCTGGCGCACGTGGCGCGTCTTCAGGTTGATGCCCTCGACAAGGACCTTGCCCTCGGCCGGGAACACCTGGATGACGCGGCCCTGCTTGCCCTTGTCGCCGGGCTTGAGGGGCTCGAGGCCCTCCTCAGCGCGACGGGCGTTGCGCTTGGCCAGCGCCTTCTCGTCGGACGTGCGTCCGCGAACGACCTCCACGAGGTCATTCTTACGAATCTTGGCTGCCATGGATCAGATCACCTCCGGAGCGAGGGAGACGATACGCATGAACTTCTTGTCGCGCAGCTCGCGGCCCACGGGGCCGAAGATACGCGTGCCACGCGGCTCGCCATTGTTGTTGATGATGACGGCCGCATTCTCGTCGAAACGAATGTAGGAACCGTCGGGGCGGCGGGTTTCCTTACGCGTGCGAACGATCACTGCCTTGACGACTTCGCCCTTCTTGACGTTGCCGCCGGGGATGGCGTCCTTCACGGTAGCGACAATGGTGTCGCCGATACCCGCGTAGCGCCGACCCGAGCCACCGAGAACACGGATGGTCAGGATCTCCTTGGCCCCTGTGTTATCGGCGACCTTCAGTCGCGACTCCTGCTGGATCATTTTCTATTGACTCCTGTCGTCGTGCCGGTTCTCTTCCGGATTGTACCGGTCGAGCCTTGCCGAACGGATTTCGGTCTGTGAGCGAAGGTCACTTCGCCTTTTCGAGGATCTCCACAACGCGCCAGCGCTTGGTGGCCGACAGCGGGCGGGTCTCCATGATGAGGACGAGATCGCCGACACCGCACTCGTTGTGCTCGTCGTGAACCTTGACCTTCTTGTTCTTGCGCATGACCTTGCCGTAGAGGGCGTGCTTGACGCGGTCCTCGATCTGGACGACAACGGTCTTGTCCATCTTGTCGCTGACGACGTAGCCGCGACGGACCTTACGCTCGTTACGAGCGGTGCTTTCTGCCATCAGGCTCACTCCTCAGTGCTCGGGGCGGTGCGGTAGCCAAGCTCCCGCTCACGCGCGATGGTGTAGATCCGGGCAATGTCGCGACGCACGGTCTTCATACGACCGTGATCCTCGAGGTTGCCAACGGCCTGCGCGAAACGCAGGTTGAACAGCTCGGCCTTGGCCTTCTCGAGCTCCTTGGACAGCTGGGAGTTGTCCATGGCGTCGAGCTGCTCGGTGGTCAGACCCTTATCTGCCATCAGATGTCACCACCCTCTCGGACCACGAAGCGGGTCTTGATAGGAAGCTTGTGCTGGGCACGGCTGAGGGCCTCGCGAGCGAGCTCCTCGGGGACGCCTGCCAGCTCGAACATGACGCGTCCGGGCTTGACGGGGGCAACCCACCACTCCGGAGCACCCTTACCGGAACCCATTCGGGTTTCGGCGGGCTTCTTCGTCAGCGGACGGTCCGGGAAGATGTTGATCCAGACCTTACCGCCACGCTTGATGTGACGGGTCACGGCGATACGAGCCGCCTCAATCTGACGGTTGGTGATGTAGGCGGGCTCGAGAGCCTGAATGCCGTAATCGCCGAATGCCAGTTCGGTGCCACCGGAGGCAAAGCCAGTGCGGTGAGGACGGTGCTGCTTGCGGTACTTAGTCCGACGGGGAATGAGCATGGGGCTCAGGCCTCCGATCCGGTCGTGGGCGCAGCGGCCTCGGAGGACGAAGCCTCACGGGGTGCCTGCTGCGCGGCGGTCTCCTGGTTGGGGCGTCCACCGCGGCGGGGGCCACGACGGCCATCGCGACGTCCGCCGCGCTGGGCCTGCTCGGCCTGCTGGCGAGCGAACTCGCGCTCGGTGATGTCGCCCTTGTAGATCCACACCTTGACGCCGATGCGACCAAAGGTCGTACGGGCCTCGTGGAATCCGTAGTCGATGTTCGCGCGGAGGGTGTGCAGCGGCACGCGGCCCTCACGGTAGAACTCGGAGCGGGACATTTCAGCGCCACCCAGACGGCCAGACACCTGGACACGAATGCCCTTGGCGCCAGCGCGCTGTGCGGACTGGATGCCCTTACGCATCGCACGACGGAAGGACACGCGGGCAGCGAGCTGCTCGGCGATGCCCTGCGCAACGAGCTGCGCTTCGAGATCGGGGTTCTTCACCTCGAGGATGTTCAGCTGAACCTGCTTGCCCGTCAGCTTCTCGAGCTGCACGCGCAGGCGATCGGCCTCGGCGCCGCGGCGGCCGATGACGATGCCGGGGCGAGCGGTGTGCAGGTCGACGCGAACGCGGTCACGCGTACGCTCGATGTCGACCTCGGCGATACCAGCGCGCTCGAGGTTGTCGGTCAGGAACTTGCGGATCGCGACGTCTTCCGCCACGTAGTCCGCGTAGCGCTGTCCCTTGGTGGTGGAGTCGGAGAACCAGCGAGACCGGTGGTCAGTGGTGATTCCCAGACGGAACCCGCGGGGGTTGACCTTCTGACCCATATCAGCGGTCTCCCTTCTTCTTGTCTTCCTTGGTCCCCACCACGATGGTGATGTGGGAGGTGCGCTTCAGGATACGACCGGCGCGCCCCTGTGCACGGGGACGAATACGCTTCATGGTCGGACCCTCGTCCACGTATGCCTCCAGGACGAGCAGGTCGGCCTCGTTGAAGGTCTCTCCGGCGTTCTCAGCCTTGACCTTCGAGTTGGCGACGGCGCTCAGGAGCACCTTGCGGACATCGGTGGCGACGGCCTGCGGGGCGAACCGCAGAATGTCGGCGGCCTCCAGAACACGCTTGCCGCGAACCTCGTTCACAACACGGCGGGACTTCTGGGGCGTGACGCGGATGAATCGCGCCTGCGCCTTGGCTTCCATGTATCTGCCTCTTCTTCCGTGGGGCCGGCTCAGCGCCGACGTCCCTTACGATCGTCCTTGTCGTGGCTACGGAAAGTACGCGTGGGAGCGAACTCGCCGAGCTTGTGGCCCACCATCGACTCGGTGACGAAAACGGGCACATGCTTACGGCCGTCGTGGACGGCGATGGTCAGACCCAGGAAATCCGGGGTGATGACCGAGCGACGCGACCAGGTCTTGATGACGTTCTTCGAGCCGGATTCGTTCGCGGCGTCGACCTTCTTGAGCAGGTGGTCGTCGACGAACGGGCCCTTCTTCAAACTACGCGGCATTTCAATCGACTCCTACTCAGCGGTTCTTGCCGGTCTTGCGACGGCGGACGATCAGACGATCGGACGCCTTCTTCGGACGACGCGTACGGCCCTCGGGCTTGCCCCAAGGCGACACGGGGTGACGACCACCGGACGTGCGGCCTTCACCACCGCCGTGCGGGTGATCAACCGGGTTCATGACGACACCACGGACGTGCGGGCGCTTGCCCTTCCAGCGCATGCGGCCGGCCTTGCCCCAGTTGATGTTCGACTGCTCGGCGTTACCGACCTCGCCGATGGTGGCGCGGCAGGTGGCCTCAACGTTGCGGATCTCGCCGGAGGGCATACGCAGCTGGGCGAAGCGGCCTTCCTTAGCGACGAGCTGCACGGAGGTGCCAGCGGAACGAGCGATCTTGGCACCGCCACCCGGGTAGAGCTCGACGGCGTGCACAACGGTACCCAGGGGGATGTTGCGCAGCTGCAGCGAGTTGCCGGGCTTGATGTCAGCGCCGACGCCAGCCTCGATCTGATCGCCCTGCTTGAGGCCGGTCGGAGCGAGGATGTAGCGCTTCTCGCCATCCGCGTAGTGCAGGAGGGCAATGCGGGCGGTGCGGTTGGGGTCGTACTCGATGTGAGCGACCGTCGCCGGGACGCCGTCCTTATCGTGACGACGGAAGTCGATCACACGGTACTGACGCTTGTGGCCGCCGCCGCGGTGGCGGGAGGTCACGCGGCCGTTGTTGTTACGGCCACCGGTCTTGTGCAGCGGGCGCAGCAGCGACTTCTCGGGGGTGTCGCGGGTAATCTCGACGAAGTCAGAGACGGACGAGAAGCGACGGCCCGGAGTCGTGGGCTTGTACTTGCGAATTCCCATTGTTCAAATGTCCCTTCGGTCCTCAGGCCTGATCGCCGAAGATGTCGATGGTGCCCTCACGCACGGTGACGATGGCACGCTTGACGTCCTTGCGCTTACCGATCCCGTTGCGGGTGCGGTAGGTCTTGCCCTTGCGGTTCTGGGTCGCGATGGAACCGATCTTGACGCCGAAGATACGCTCCAGGGCAATCTTGATCTCGGTCTTGTTCGCGCGGGGGTCAACCTCGAAGGTGTACTTGCCCAGGTCCATGAGGGCGAGCGACTTCTCGGTGGTGACCGGCTTCAGGATGATGTCGCGGGGGTTCTTACCCGCTTCGATCGTGCTCACTTGGTCTCCTCCTTGGTGCCGAGGAAGGACTCAAGGGCGGCCTGCGTGAAGACGATGTCATCGGCGTCCAGGACGTCGTACGTGTTCAGCTGGTCGGCCCACAGAACGTGAACCTCGGGAACGTTGCGCAGGGACAGCGCGGTCAGTTCGTTGCCACGCTCGAGGACGACGAGAGCCTGACGGTCCTCGACGATCGCGCGCAGAGCGGCGAGAGCAGCCTTGGTCGAGGGCTTGTCGCCTTCGAACAGGGCGGTGACAACGTGGATGCGGTCGGCGCGCGCACGATCGGACAGAGCGGAGCGCAGAGCGCCCTGCTTCATCTTCTTGGGGGTGCGCTGGTCGTAGTCACGCGGCTGGGGGCCGTGGACGATGCCGCCACCGGTGAAGTGAGGCGCACGGATGGAGCCCTGACGGGCGTTACCGGTGCCCTTCTGGCGGAACGGCTTCTTGCCGCCACCAGCGACCTCACCGCGGGTCTTCGTCGCGTGCGTGCCCTGTCGGGCGGCCGCAAGCTGAGCGACGACAACCTGGTGCATCAGCGGAATGTTGGTGGGGACGTCAAAGATGGACCCGGGGAGAACGACGGAACCCGCCTTCTTGCCCTTGAGGTCGATGACGTCAACGTTACGATCGTCAGCCATGATCACGCACCCTTCACGGAGGAGCGAACCAGGACAACGCCGTTCTTCGGGCCGGGGATGGCACCGCTGATGAGCAGCAGGCCCTTCTCGGTGTCGACGGCCTGGATCGTCAGGTTCTCAACAGTACGACGGTTGCCACCCATGCGGCCGGCCATGCGCAGGCCCTTGAAGATGCGACCGGGCGTCGCGCAGGCGCCGATCGAACCGGGCTTGCGGTGGTTGCGGTGCGCACCGTGGGAGGCGGAAACACCAGCGAAGCCGTGACGCTTCATGACGCCGGCGAAGCCCTTGCCCTTGGTGGTGCCGGAGACGTCGACAGCCTGGCCAGCCTCGAAGGTGGCGGCGTCGAGTTCCTGGCCGAGCTCGTAAGAGTCGTGCTCGGAGGTGCGGACCTCGACGAGGTGACGGCGCGGAGCAACTCCGGCCTTCTCGAAGTGGCCCTGCAGGGGCTTGGTGACCTTACGGGAGTCAATCTCACCGAAGCCAAGCTGGATAGCGGAGTAGCCGTCGACCTCTTCGGTACGAACCTGGGTGACGACGTTGGTGCCGACCTGCACGACAGTCAGGGGCACGAGGTGGCCGTCGGCATCCCAGACCTGGGTCATGCCGAGCTTGCGGCCGAGCAGCGCCTTGACGGGCGCGGCAGCGTGCTGCTTCTTCTTAGTCATTGCAGATGTCCTCAGAGCTTGATCTCGATGTTGACGTCCGCAGGCAGATCGAGGCGCATAAGCGAATCGACGGCCTTGGGGGTCGGGTCGATGATGTCGATGAGCCGCTTGTGCGTGCGCATTTCAAAGTGCTCGCGGCTGTCCTTGTACTTGTGGGGCGACCGAATGACGACGAAAACGTTCTTCTCGGTCGGCAGCGGCACCGGGCCCACGACCGTGGCGCCAGCACGCTGTACGGTGTCCACGATCTTGCGCGCGGAGCTGTCGATGACCTCGTGGTCATACGACTTGAGCCGGATGCGGATCTTCTGTCCCGCCATGCCGTCTTACCTCTTCTCGTACAGATTCGCCGCCGGTCCCCGCACTCGGGCGTGTCGCAGCCGTTGTGCGCGCGATTGCTCGCGCTGGACCGACGTCTTGTCCAAAGATCTTGGGCATATTGCCCGATCCATGCGTGATGGCACGCATGGACCACCCCAGAGACGCTGGGGCATCCGTGCCATTCTGTCAGAGTTCCACCCGCGAGTACAAACCCGAAAGGGGGCTCTCGCATGTGAAACCACCGACAGAGTGGCAGCGATAACGCCCTGAGCTGACGGAAGCAGCTCGGACGATCACCAAGAAACTACCGTACCCCGCACTCGGGCGTGTCGCAAAGTCAGATCGGTCACTTTCCTGCTCCAGACGCCAATTTCGCCCCATTGCCGAGGCCGTGGCCTCGCGCGTGCCGAGTGGGAGCGGCACCGGGTGACGAGTGAACCCGCACTCGGGCGTGTCGTCCAAGACGGCCATGAGAGAGCGTGAAGTGCGTGTGGGGCACCGACTCAGGTCGATGCCCCACACGCGCGTGAGCGTTCAACAGAGACGCAGAGTGCCTCAGTCGCGCTTCTGGCGAACCGCAACTGCGCCAGCTGCAGCGAAGAGCATCCCGAGTCCGCCGACGAGTGCGCCGCTAAAGCCGGTCTTAGCTAGCGTTTGCGATGTTGAAGGCGTCTTCGTCGTGTTCTTCGTGGGTTCAGTCGGCTTGGTCGGCTCGACCGGGGCGGCCTTGTACTTCACGGTGTACGTGATACCCGGCTGAGTCTTCGCATCCTCAAGCCCAGTCTTCTGCTCACCAGTCCACGTGAGGTTGAACTGAATCTCACGACCACCCGTCGCAGCCGACTTCGACGCCAACGCAGCAAACGAACCCGACACCGAACCCTTCACGGTGTACTCCGTATCCGCCGACGACGCCGACGTGAACACCACACCAGCAACCGTCACCTGCAACGGAGACGCCACCGCATCAACGATCGCCTTCAGATCCGCATACGTCCTCACCTTCGCCTTCGCCGCATCAGTCAGCGCGAACTTCACAGTCGCCGTCTGACCCGACACCACGACGCTCGACACCTTGAAGTCATCCGACCCCGACAGCGTCGCAGACTTCGACGCATCCGTGTACGCCATACCCTCCGGCAACGTCAGCACAGCCTCGAAACCGAAATCCACATTCGACAAGGCAATATTCGAAAAATCAGGA
>NZ_JAPWAD010000006.1:0-107231 GCF_041432695.1 Pauljensenia sp. 27098_8_83
GCGCACACACCCCGCAGCCGGTGTCATCCCCAGATGGGGCGACGCCATCGCCTGGCACGACCTCCACCACACAAGCCCCCACCGAAACAACTGGGACTAACCCTCCACCAACTCTTTTTGTCCTTTAACCCCGAAGACCGGCGATGCATCACACAAGCAATCGCACAGTCGATTGCTCGTCGGGTTCGGTCCTGCGGGACCGGGCCCGATTTTGTCTACGACCCGCGGCCGGTGTTAGCTTCAGCCGAGTAAGGGAGTAGGGGCGCGCAGCGCTATGGATAGACGTGAGGGGCCGTGGCCGTATGGCCACGCCCCCTCATGTCTCAGACAGGCTGATCAGCCCGCGTCCACCGCCTGGTTGGCGATCTGACGCTCGCACACGTCGATGAGCTCGCGGATGATGCGGATCGTTCCTGCGGACGCATCCGCGTGAGCTTCGATCCAGGCCTTGCCCGAAGCAACCACGTCGACCTCGGGGGCGTAGCCCGCGATGGCGTTCGGGAAGAGCAGCGTCGTGAGGTCTTCGGCCGTGTGGAAGGTGAAGGTCTCCCAGATGCCAGCAAGGGCCTCGAAGTACTCGCCCACGTAGCTCGCGTAGGCCGACGGGTTGGAGCGTGCCTGCGCCCAGAAGCCAGAGATCATCGCCCAGCGCGTGTCATTGGGGATCGAGGTGTCGGTCAGGACCTTGTCCCACACGTCAGCCTTGATCCACTCGCCTGCGCGAGCCGCACGAGCGGCGGCGGCGTTCTGGTGGCCGGTCATCGTGTCATCGGTGGCCTCCAGGGCGGCGATGTCCTCCTCGGTGGCGGCGTTGCCGCGCACGAGGGCGATCAGCAGACCCCACTTGAGGTCGACGTCGAGGTCCAGGCCTTCGAGGGTCTGGGTCCCGTCGTACAGGGCGCGGATGGCCTCGAACTGCTCGGGGCTGGTCGCGTTGCGGGCTGCTGCGGCCACGAGCATGCGCTGTGCGTCAGAACCGGAGGCAGCCGTGCGAGCCAGGAGGAGCAGACGGCGGCCCGTGTCCTCGGCGGCCTCGGCGCGGTGCTGGGGCGCAACGAAGGTACGTACGGCCTCATCGATGTGACGCAGGGTGAGCGTCAGGAGGCTCATGTTGTCCTCGACGGGCACCGCGCGCAGCGCCAGGTTCAGGTAATCGCGAGCCGGCATCTCACCGTCACGGGTCATGTCCCACGCGGAGGCCATGACGACGCCGCGGGTCAGTGAGTCCGTGAACTTGGTGATGTTAGCGACCGCGAAGGCCAGGGACTGCTCGTCGAGGCGTACCTTCGCGTAGCCGAGGTCGCCGTCGTTGACGAGGATGAAGTCGGGACGGGCGATGCCCGCGGCGGCCTCGACCACCGTGGAGGCGCCGTCAATGTCGAGCTCCTCGCGGAAGACCTGGGCCAGCGTGCCCTCCTCGGTCAGCGAGTAGCCGGCCACGCCCATGCGGTGCGGACGCAGGGAGGCACCCTCGGAGAAGGCTTCCTGGGTGATCTCGAGGCGCTCGATCGTGCCGTCCTCGGCCGTGGTGATGACGGGACGCAGGAGGGTCACGCCGGCTTCCTCCAGCCACACCTTCGACCACGAGGCGAGGTCTCGGCCCGAGGCAGCGGCCAGCTCTGAGAGCAGGTCGTCCAGCGTCGCGTTGGCGTAGGAGTGCTTCGTCAGGTACTCGTGCAGGCCGGCGAAGAAAGCGT
The DNA here is from genome assembly GCF_041432695.1 of Pauljensenia sp. 27098_8_83. Taxonomy (NCBI): domain Bacteria; kingdom Bacillati; phylum Actinomycetota; class Actinomycetes; order Actinomycetales; family Actinomycetaceae; genus Pauljensenia; species Pauljensenia sp. 27098_8_83. The sequence continues at coordinate 1,698 of NZ_JAPWAD010000006.1, forward strand.
CGCGGCCCACGTAGGAGACGAGCTGGCGCAGCACGGAGGCACCCTTGGCGTAGGTGATGCCGTCGAAGTTGACCTCGACGTCGGCCAGGTCGCGGATTTCAGCCGTGATCGGGTGCGTCGTGGGCAGCTGATCCTGCTTGAGGCCCCAGTCCTTGCGGACCATGAACCCGGTCCAGCCCTCGGTGTACTTGGTGGCCTCGGCCAGAGCCAGGTGGCTCATGAACTCGGCGAAGGATTCGTTGAGCCACAGGTCGTTCCACCACTTCATGGTGACCAGGTCGCCGAACCACATGTGCGCCAGCTCGTGCAGGATCGTGTTGGCGCGAGCCTCCATCTGAGCCTCGGTGGGACGCGTGCGGAACACGTAGGCGTCGCGGAAGGTGACGCAGCCCGCGTTCTCCATAGCACCCGCGTTGTACTCGGGCACGAAGATCTGGTCGTACTTGGTGAAGGGGTAGGCGATGCCGTACGCACCCTCGAAGAACTCGAAGCCACGTCGGGTGATGTCGATGATTTCGTCGGCATCCAGGTGCTCGACGATCGACGCGCGGGCGTAGACGCCCAGGTCGATCGTGCGGCCATCGGAGGACGTGAGCGTCGCCGTCGTGCCCTCGTAGGGGCCTGCGACGATCGCCGTGATGTAGGTCGACATGACCTCGGTGGTGGCGAAGCGGTAGATCCAGGCCTCGCCCTCTTCCTCGGGGGTGGGGGTCGGGGCGTTGGAAAAGACCTTCCAGCCCTTGGGGGCCTTGACCGTCAGCGTGAAGGTGGACTTCAGGTCGGGCTGCTCGAACGTCGTGTACACGCGGCGTGCGTCCGGGACCTCGAACTGCGAGTAAGTGTAGGCCTGTCCGTCGGCCGGGTCGACGAAGCGGTGTAGGCCTTCGCCCGTGTGCATGTATTGGCAGGATGCCTCAACTTCGAGGACGTTGTGCTCGGCCAGGTTCTCCAGCGCGATGCGGTTGTCCTGGTGAACCGAGAAGGGGTCCAGGGCGTTGCCGTTCAGCGTGATTGAGTGGACGTTGTTGGACACGAGGTCAGCGAATGTGGAGGCGCCTGCGCGCGCGTCGAACTCGATGCGGGTGAATGAACCGAAGTCGGTGTCTCCGCGCGTGAGGTCCAGTGAGATCTCGTAGCGGGTCACAGAGGAAATGATCGAGGCTCGCTCGGTCGCTTCCTCGCGAGTCAGGTTCAGGCCTGGCATGGGGTGCCTTTCCGTCGATGGAATGGGGGCGCTGTTGCGCTCAACATTCCTATGTTGTCATGTGTTGGGGGTGATTGCGCGGGGCGCGCCGGGTTTTGTCGGCTGGGACACGCTCTACCAGATGGTGACGCGCTGGGCGGGATCGAGCCACATGTCGTCGCCGGGGGTGACGTCGAATGCCCGGGCGAACGTGTCAAGGTTGCGCAGTACCTGATTGCATCGGAATTCCGCGGGGGAGTGCGGGTCAATCGCCAGCATCTGGCGCGCGAACTGGGGGCGTGTTGCCGTGCGCCAGGCGCGTGCCCACGAGTAGAAGAAACGCTGCGGACCCGAGATTCCGTCGATGACGGGAGCAGTCTGGGGGGTCAGCCCCTGCTCGGCGAGCGAGGCGACCCAAGCCTTCCATGCGATCGTCAGGCCGCCGAGGTCGCCGATGTTCTCGCCGATCGTGAGCGCGCCGTTGACGTGGGGGAGGGAACGCTCAGCGTCCGTGGCCTCCGGTTCTTCGCCGTTTCCCTGTTCGAGGAGGATCGCGGGGGTGAGGGCGTCGTACTGCGCGATAAGTGCGTGGGTGCGTTCTTCGAAGGCGGCGCGGTCCTCGTCCGTCCACCAGTTCGATAGGTTTCCCGCTCCGTCGTAGCGCGAGCCCTGGTCGTCGAAGCCGTGACCGATTTCGTGGCCGATGACCGCACCGATTGCGCCGAAGTTCACCGCGTCGTCAGCCTCGGCGTCGAAGAACGGGGGCTGGAGGATCGCGGCGGGGAAGACGATCTCGTTCTGAGTGGGGTTGTAGTAGGCGTTGACCGTCTGTGGGGTCATGTACCACTCGTCGCGGTCGACCGGACGGCCGAGCTTGGCCCATTCGCGGTCGGTCGCGTGCGCGCTGGCGGCGCGCACGTTCTCGACGATGGAGGCGTTGGGATCCAGGTTCAGGGTCGAGTAGTCACGCCACTTGACGGGGTAACCGATCTTGGGGTTGAAGGTTGCCAGCTTGTCGAGTGCCTTGGCCTTCGTGTCTTCGCTCATCCAGTCGAGGCCGCGGATCGACTCACCGTAGGCGTCGAGGAGGCGGCGCACCAGCGCGTCCATCGCTTCCTTGGCGTTGGGCGGGAAGTGGCGTGCCACCCACGCGCGGCCCATGGCTTCACCGAGGTAGGCCTCGATGAGGCCGAGGGCGCGCTTCCAGCGCGGACGCAGCTCCTGCGTGCCCGACAGCGTGCGACCGTGGAAGTCGAAGTTTTCGTTCACGAAGTCGCCAGAGAGAAGGGAAGCGTGGCAGTCGATGGCCGAGGCGCTCAGCCACTCCTTGAGGACGGGCAGGTCGATGGCGGCCCACAGCGCGGCGGCGGCCTTGAGGAAGTCGGGCTGATCGACGTTGACGACGAGGCCGGCGACGGGCATGCGTGCGCCGCTGGCCCACGCGTCCCAGTCGAATCCGGGTGCGAGCGTGGCGAGCTCCTCCCACGGCACTGGGTTGTCCGAGAGCAGGGGATCGCGGTTGCTCACAGAATCGCGGTGGTGTGAAGCCAGTGCAGTCTCGAGCTCCATGATGCGCGTGGCCGCTCCTTCGGGGTCGTCCACGCCAGCGAGGGCGAGGAGACGGGCCGTGTGTGCGACGTACGCCTGACGGATCGGCGCGTAGTCCTCCTCGCGGTAGTAGGCCTCGTCGGGCAGGCCGATTCCGGACTGAACGAGGGAGACCATGTAGCGGGAGGAATCGTGCGGGTCGGTGCCCACGTATGCGCCGACGAGACCTCCGATGCCCTCGCGCATGAGGCGGCCCATTTCGCGGGCGAGTTCCTCGTGGGTGGCGCACGCGTTGATCGCGTCGAGGTCGGGGCGTAGGGGGGTGGCACCGGCTGCCTCGATGGTGTCTTCGTCGAGGAATTGGGTCCACAGGGTGGCGATGCGATCGGCGTCCGGATCGTCCAGGGTGCCTGCCGCCGCGTCTTGAGCAATTGCTCGGGCGTACTTTTCTGAGGCGTCGCGTAGCGCGTGGAAGGCTCCGTCCATCGGGCGATCCGCGGGGATCGTGTGCGTCGCCAGCCAGGTGCCGTTGACGTGGCGGTAGAAGTCGTCCTGGGGGCGCACCGTCGAATCGGTGTACTCGGTGTCGAGGACTCGTGCCAGCAGTGTATTCGTCATGCCTTAACTCTAGGGGGAGAGGGGCCGATGGCGTGGGATGAGTGTCCACGGGGCGTGACTCATCCGAAATTACGTGATGTGCATCGTGTGTAATTCCCTGTTTTTGCCCAGAGTTGTGCGGATGAGTGCGGATGTCGTTGTGCGAGCGCGGCACCGTGCACATATGTGCAGAGTCGTGTGTGCATTCGTGCAATCGGGCTCATAGGGCGCATGATGGAGGCAGCAATGAGGCACTTCCTCATCAACAGGTGAAGGGATTTTTAACGGTGAAGACACTTCGCACTGACGTGTGTGTCATCGGTGGCGGATCCACCGGTGCCGGCGTCGTCCGCGACGTCGCCATGCGCGGCTTCTCAGCCGTCCTCGTCGATCGGGCCGATATCGCTCAGGGAACCTCGGGTCGCTTCCATGGCCTGCTCCACTCGGGCGGCCGCTACATTGCGTCCGATCCCGAGTCGGCCACCGAATGCGCCGAAGAAAACGAAATCGTCAAGCGCATCAACGCCAACGCGATCGAGGCCACCGGTGGCCTCTTCGTGGTGACGGCCCACGACGATGAAGAGTACGCGGACCAGTTCCTGGCTCGTGCAGCGGCTGCAAAGGTGCCCGCCGCAGAAATCTCCATCGCCGAGGCCCTGCGCCGCGAACCCCGGCTCGACCCGCGTATCAAGCGAGCCTTCGAGGTCCAGGACGGCACGGTTGATGGCTGGCAGATGACCTGGGGAGCGATCCGCTCCGCGCAGGCATATGGGGCGCAGATCTTGACCTACCACCGCGTCACCTCCGTCGAACGCGAAGGCGATCGCGTCAGCGCCGTCATCGTTCACGACGAGCGCGGCGGCGAGGACGTGCGCATCGAATGCGGGTTCGTCCTCAACTGCGGCGGCCCCTGGGCCGGACAGATTGCTGCCATGGCGAACTGCCACGGTGTCGACGTCGTCCCGGGCGCCGGCATCATGATCGCCATGAATCACCGCCTGAGCCACTCAGTCATCAACCGCTGCGTGTGGCCCGCCGACGGCGACATTCTCGTGCCCGACCACACCGTGTGCATCATCGGCACGACCGACCTGAAGGCCGACGACCCGGATCGCCTCTCCATCCCCGCCGACCAGGTCCAGCAGATGCTCGACGCCGGCGAGGCCATGATCCCGGGCTTCCGCAAGTCCCGTGCCGTCCACGCATGGGCCGGCGCGCGCCCCCTTATCAAGGACTCGCGAGTGTCCGCGACGGACACCCGCCACATGGCGCGCGGCATGAGCATCATCGACCACAACACGCGTGACGGCGTCTACGGCATGCTCACCATCGCGGGCGGCAAACTCACCACCTACCGCCTCATGGCCGAGCGCATCGTCGACATCATGTGCGAGGAGATGGGCGAGCAGCGCGCCTGCACGACCGCCGACGAGGCCGTCCCGCCCGCCAAGGAAGCGCGCCTGTACGCGATCGGCCACCGCCTCGACAATGTCGAATCGCGCAACGAATCCCCCTCCCACGAGCAGATCATCTGCGAGTGCGAGATGGCCACGCGCACCATGCTTGAAAACGTCATGGATACCCTGCCCAAGGGCCAGCTCGACGACGTTCGCCGCCAGATGCGCCTGGGCATGGGCCCGTGCCAGGGAGGCTTCTGCTCCCAGCGCGCCGCCGGCATCGCTCACGAGCGCGGAGACATCGACTCGATGCGCGCCAACTCCCTCCTGCGTCTTTTCCTGAAGAACCGCTGGATCGGACTGTGGCCCATCCTGTTCGGCAAGCAAGCCAGGCAGGCCGCGTTGGATGCCTGGATCCACGAGGGCACGCTCGATGTTGAGCACCTGCCCGCACCCAGCGAGGAGGTTGTTCGATGAGAGACGTCGTCGTTATCGGCGCTGGCCTGGCAGGCCTGGCCGCCGCAATCAAGGCAGCTGACGCGGGCCTGAGCGTCACCCTCATCACGAAGGGTGTCGGTGGCATCCAGCTCGGCACGGGCACGGTCGACATCCTCGGCTACCGCCCCGAGCCGGTCGACAAGCCTCTCGAGGCTCTGGAAGCCCACGTGGCCTCCCGCCCCACCCACCCCTACGTGCACGTTACCCCCGACCGCGTCGGTGCTTCCGTCGCGTGGCTGCGCGACCTCGTCGGTTCCGACGTGCTCATCGGCGACGAGACCCGCAACGTGCGAATCCCGACCGGCGTTGGCGCGCTGCGCCCCACCTGCCTGATTCCGCCCTCCATGGAGGCCGGAATCCCCCAAGTGGGCGCCCGCTACGCCATCGTGGGACTGGCGCGCTTCAAGGACTTCTACCCCAGCCTCGTCGCCGAAAACCTGACGCGCCAAAGCGGGCCCGACGGCGCTCCGATTAAGGCACGCGCCTTCAGCGTCGACTACGTCGTGCGCGAGGGCGAGGTCGACTCGACGGGCACCAACCACGCGCGCAGCCTCGACCGCGAGGAGAACCGCGCTCGCCTCGCAGACCTGATTCGCCCACTCCTCGAAGAAGGCGAAATCGTCGGCCTGCCCGCCGTCCTCGGCCTCGACGACGCGAACGCCTGGCGCGACCTCGCGGATAAGCTCGGCCACCCCGTCTTCGAAATCCCGATCCAGCCCCCGTCGGTGCCCGGCATGCGCCTCAACGCGCTGCTCACCCGCATCGCCTCCGAGAAGTGCCGCGTCATCCTCGGATCCCCGATCAAGGCCGTGCACACCGCCGACGGACGCGTGAGCGCCGTCGAATACGCCAGCGCGGGACGCCCCACGATCGTGGAAACCCGATCTCTCATCCTGGCAGCCGGCGGTTTTGAATCCGGCGCTCTCGAGATGGACTCCTACGGCACCGTGCGCGAAACCATCTGCGGCCTGCCCGTCATGGGGGCCTCCGGCCAGCTCCTGCACGCCGACTTCTGGGGGGATGACCAGCCCCTCTTCCTGGCCGGACTCGCCGTCGACGACAACATGCGCGTCCTGAACGAGGAAGGCGCGCCCGTGTGCCCCAACCTGTACGCGGCCGGAGGCAACCTGGTCGGCGCCACCCGCTGGCGCGAAAAGAGCGGCGAAGGAATCGCGCTGGCCAGCGCGCTCGCGGCCGTCGACTCGATCGTGGAGGAACTGAAATGACTCTCGAAATGTCAACGCTGATGGGCCCGGGCGTCGAGGAAGAAGACGTCTTCGCCCTGAGTGGCGACGGCGCGCTGCGCGCGAGCCTCGACTCCTGCGTCAAGTGCACGATTTGCGAAACCCAGTGCCCGGTCATGCGCGTCACCGACCTGTTCGCAGGCCCCAAGTACTCCGGTCCGCAGGCCGAGCGCTTCCGCAAGGACGGGCAGATGGTGGATAAGTCCATCGACTACTGCTCCTCGTGCGGCACCTGCTCGCTCGTGTGCCCCCAGGGTGTGAAGGTCACCGAGATCATTCACCACCGCCGCACCGCCATGAAGGAAGCGCACGGCATCCCCATGCGCGACCGCCTCATCGGCCGTACCTCCCTGATCGGCACCATGATGACCCCGGTCGCCCCCATCGCGAACTGGGCGCTCGACGTCAAGCCGATCCGCATGGCGATGGAGGCTGTCATCGGTGTGCACCGCTCGGCGCCCATGCCGCGCGCCTACGGGCGTACCTTCGAGTCCTGGTTCAAGAAGCACACACCGCTGCCCGGCTCGGGCACGCGCGGCCAGGTGATCTTCTTCCACGGCTGCGCGGGCCAGTACTTCGAGGTCGAGACCTCCATCCACTCCGTGATGGTCCTCGAGCACCTGGGTTACGAGGTCCTGGTTCCCAAGCACGGCTGCTGCGGCCTGGCGCTGCAGTCCAACGGCCTGTACAAGGATGCGCGCAAGTACGTCTCGAAGCTGACCAACGACCTGCGCAGCGTGAACCGCGATGCCCCGATCATTTCCGCGTCCGGTTCGTGCGCGGGCATGCTGCGCCACGAGGCCCACGAGATCCTGGAGATGGACACGCCCGAGCTGACGGATGTGGGTAGCCGCATGTGGGACATCAGCGAGTTCTTGCTGCACCTGTATGACAAGGGTGAGCTGGACATGAACTTCCAGCGCATCGACGTCACCATCCCGTACCACGCGCCCTGCCAGGTCAAGTCCCAGGGGCTGGGCAAGCCGGCCATCGAGCTCATGAGTTTGATTCCCGGCGTGACCGTGAAGGACTCCGAGCAGCCTTGCTGTGGCATCGCGGGCACGTACGGCATGAAGAAGGAGAAGTACGCGATCGCCCAGGCCGTGGGTGCCCCGGTCTTCGACTTCATCAAGCAGGTCAACGCCGAGCTGGCGGCCTGCGACACGGAGACGTGCCGTTGGCAGCTGCGCACGGCCACGGGCGCGAACGTCGTCCACCCGATCTGGCTGATCCACAAGGCCTACGGCCTGCCCAACGGCTGACTGAGCGATGGTACGCGAGTGGGGATCCAATCATGGATCCCCACTCGCACGTCATTGGAGCGTAGTCGGCTCCTGGGTGCCTCGCGATCGTCACATAGTGAGGGGCGGCTCTGGGAACTAGTCGAGCCAGGCGATGGGCTCGAAGCCGTCAACACCGTCATTGATGACGGGAACGGTATGGTCGCCGGTTCCGTCGACATTGAGGATGTGGAGGGCGAAATCTGTTTGATCTTCGTTCCACATCGTAAATGCGATCTGTTGTTGATCGGGACTCAAGACGATCTTGTTACCGCCATATTTTTTGCACTTGCGTGCGTCGTCGTAGGGTTTGTAGATGCTCCTCTCCTGGTAGTACTCCCCTGAGAAAGTGCTCCGGTCAAGCTCGGGGCCTGATGCGGTGTAGACGAAGATGCCCCGGCCCTCCATATAATCGAAGCACTCGTTGTTTCTGGAGACGCTCGCATTGATGCTCCAGCACATGTGGTCTTTGTCGTTTCCTTCAGCGTACTGTGTTCCGCTCTCGGTGGCGAGCTTGGTCCCTGAGAGCAAACTGAGATAGCGAGAGCTGGGATCCGACGGTTCGATGTTTAGGAGAAGTTCTGGCTGCGTGCTGCCGATTTTGAGGCGGTAGTACAGTGTCCGCTTGCCATCGTCTTCATCGTACTCACGCTGGAAGTAGAAGTAATCGTCAGCTGAGAATGTCGGCAAGTAATCGGAATATGGGCGTCCCTCGTAAAGGGATGGGACTGCGGCGGACATGTCCGTGACGTTGTCGTCGGTATCGACGTATCCGACGTGAGCCCCTTGGAGGCCACTATCGCCATCGACGTACCATTCGGCCGTGACGTAGGAAAAATCTCGGGAGTAGCAGTAGTTGAAGCTGCAGCCCGCAGCTTGTCTGACAGTGTTTGAATTGTCGCTTGCGGGTTTGTTGCGAAATATGCGCATCGCGACCACTTCCCCTGTGGCTGGGTCAGTGGCTCGGAATCGGGAGAGGTTGCCATATTTGCTGAAGGGATCTTTGATCAAGTCTTGGACGATCAGCCCGCGCATGGGTTTGTCTTCGAGAGGGCTGTGCGGGACGCCAGTTGGTGACGGGCTCGTGGTGGGCGTGGGACTCGGAGTTGTGGTCGCCGGTGTGGTCGTCGTTGCAACCGGTGTTTCGGGCGGCGGAGAGCTCCTGGGTATGCAGGCGCTGAGCGCGAATATACAGGAGCAAACGAGTACGGTAATGGGGGCGACGCTGCGAGACATGACGTTCCTCGGTAAGTGCTGTGAGTGCGATGCTAAATAGTATAGGCAGCCCTTCTATCCCGCCGCTTGAGGGCGAGGAGATGTGTTACGTGTGAATGGGAGCATGACGGTGCGTGCCTGGGGATATTACAGTGTCCCCATGAGCATTTCTCGTCGCGTCGTCGTCACTGGAGCCTCCACCGGAATTGGGCAGGCAACTGCCCGACTCCTCGCTGAACGGGGGTGGAAGGTCGTCGCCGTGGCCAGGCGCCGCGAGCGCCTGGAGGCCCTCGCCCAGCAGGTCGGCTGCGAGTACTGGGCTGTCGACCTGACGGATGAGGCACAGGTGGAGGAGATGGCCGCACACGTCCTGGCGGGCGGCCCCGTGGACGCGCTGGTAAACAATGCCGGTGGGGCGATTGGTGTGGACCGCGTCGCCGACGGTGATCCTGCCAGGTGGAGCGCGATGTTCGAGCGCAACGTCCTGACCGCCCTGCACTGCTCGCGTGCGTTCCTGCCGGGGATGCGCGAGCGCGGGGGAGACCTCGTCTTCCTCACCTCGACCGCCGCCCACGACACCTACCCGGGAGGCGGCGGCTACGTTGCCGCCAAGCACGCCGAGCGCATCATCGCCAACACGCTTCGTCAGGAGCTGGTGGGCGAGCCGGTGCGCGTCATCGAGATTGCGCCCGGCATGGTGCGCACCGAGGAGTTTTCGCTCAACCGCCTCGGCTCGCAGGAGGCCGCCGACCGCGTCTATGAGGGCGTTGCAGCACCGCTCGTCGCCGAGGATATTGCCGAGGCGATCGTGTGGACCCTGGAGCGCCCCTCCCACGTCAACATCGACTCGATGATTGTGCGTCCGGTCGCCCAGGCGACGAACACGCTCGTGGCCAGGGAAGCCGCGCAGTAGAGTCTGCGCGCTAACGGCATAGGAACGAGGCCGGGGACACTCGCGCGATGGGGTGCGCGTCTCGTCCCCGGCCTCGCGTCTTCTACTGAGTCCAGCCCAGGATGCGCACGACGCCCGGGACGTCCTCGGTGGTCGTCGTGATCTGGGTGGCCTCGCCGCCTGTGACGGGGGCGACGAAGAGGTGTAGTGAGAGGTCGGAGTAGGGGTCCTTGGGCGACGCATACAGTGCCATCTGCGTGCCGTCGGGGCTCACGGCGAGCCATCCCTCGATGGTGTGAGTGCTCTCGAGGCTGGGCAGGCTGACCTTTGTCCAGTTGGAAACGAGCAGTGTCTGGTCCTCCGGGGTGGTCTGGGCGAGAGGCGTGCCCGGCTTGGAGTAGATGGTGCCCTGGTCGATCGTGAGGCACGTGCCGTCGGGGGTGACGGCGTCCGCGCCGAAACATCCAACGCCGGCCTCGTTGGCGACCCACATCGCGGTTTTGGTGCGCTGGATGGACAGGTCGGGCATGACTTGGAATCGCGCGTAGTTTTCGACCGTGAAGTCGGTGGAAACGGCCTCGGGCGCTTCAGTTTCTGAGGGGAAACGGTAGATTGTACCGACGCGATCCGATGCGGCGTCCTTGTCGATGTGGGCCACGTAGATGGCTCCGTCGGGGCCGAATTGGGCGAAGTGATTGGACACGGGGGTGTGTCCGCTCGGCGTCGGGATCGCGTCATTGAGGACGGTGAGCGTACCGTTCGTGGAGACCACGGCGACCTTTTCGTTCTCGCCATCGTCGTTCGCGATGATCATGCGTGAGAAGTCGGGGGAGTAGCACTGCATATACTCACACATGTACCCCGGTGCGGACAGGTACTCGCTCGGGAAGGTGAAGGTACGCGTCGCCGTGATCGTGCCCGATTGCGGGTCGATGGCCCGCACGGTGGTGACCGTCGTGTCGATGCCGTCGTCGGCGGCGGCGAAGATAATGCCGGACATGGGCGCGGTCGACGGGTCTGCCGCAGCCGCGGACGAGGCCTCGGCGCTCGCGGTGGGGGTGGAGGGGGTCGAGGCTGATCCGCAGGCGGTGAGAGCAAGCGCGGTTGCCGTGGCAAACAGGATCGTGGGGAGCGGCTTGATGGACATGAGGCACCTCGTGAGCGTGATCGTCGGGTGGCGAACGTTGCAGGATAGTTGTGAGCTGACAAATTAATCAAGCTCCAAAAAGTGATGTGCGACACCTGTTATTTCATAGCGTTTTCACAGTTTCGTCATAACGTCCCCTTATGTGTCGTCCCTAATCTGCGAGGCATTGATGCACATATCAGCAGAAAGGAGCGTCCCCATGGCGGACGACAACAAGAACCCGGCAGGTGACACCGAGCGCACCTCGATCCTGCCCCAGTCGGAGGCGCAGAGCGCAGAGCAGACCGAAATCCTGCCCACTCACGTGTCCCAGGAGGAAACGGCACAGATGCCGCCCGTCCCCCAGCAGGAAACCGGCAATGCGTTTGCTGGCACGCCCCTCGAGTCCGTCGCGCACTCTTCTGCCGACGACCAGGCGGGTGACGAGGCCGTGGCAGCTAGCGCCGCGACGCTCGAGCCTGCACCGAAGAAAACCTCGTGGGGTAAGCGCGCGGCCATCGCCGGAGCGGCCGCCGCCATCCTCTCCGTCGGCTTCGGCGCGGGCATCATTACCCATGCCGCCGTGGTGGGGGATGGACAGGACTACTACGAACAGGGGTACGAGGACGGCTCCAACGATCAGGGTAACGGGACCGAGGATGAGGATTCCGGTCGCGGAAGTGATCGGCAGGGTCCGGGTAACGGCCAGCAGCAGGGGCCGGGCGATGATCAGCAGGGGCAGGGCAATGATCGCCAGGGATCCGGCAGCGATCAGCAACAAGGACCTGGTTCACAGCAGGGAGACACTGGCAGTAGGCGGCCCGGACCTCCTCCGGAGGGTGGCCGAGGCCCCGGCAGCAAGCCTGGAGGCCAAGGCAGTGCGGACACCTCAACCGAGAATGAGGGGTCGACCGCCAGCTAAGCGATGAGGGCGCGCGAGACGGCATCTGTCTCGCGCGCTCTTTCACGCGAGGGTGGCTACGAGGGTCGAGGCGGCTACGCCTACGAGGAGAGCCGCAAAAACGAGTCCGAGCACCCGGTTCGACACTCTCTTGGTGAGCTTGGCTCCCACGATGCCGCCTCCCATCGATGCCGCGGTGAAGAGCGCGACCATCACCCCGGCCTCGGCGGTGATCGTCAGGGTCCCGGCGACCGTGCGCGAGGCCAGCCCGAAGGCGGCGGTGATCACCATGACCAGCAGGGACGTCGCAGAGGCTCGCTTCATCGGGTATCGCAGCGCCAGGTGTAGCGCGGGCACGATCGCGAACCCTCCGCCGACGCCGAAGAATCCCGTGAGGAAACCCGTCAGCGTCGCCAGGGCGACGACGCGGCACACGGTCGCGAGCGTCCACGAGTGGTGATCGGGCGGGCGCGCCCCGGCCTCGTGCGACGATGACTCCGAGGAACGCAGCTGAGAGCGCACCATGAACACCGCGACCGCTCCCAGGAGAGCACAAAATGAGAGCATGAGTGCGCGCGCCGAGACGAGCGGACCGAGCGTTGACCCCGCCCACGTGCCGACGAGGCCCGCGAGCGCGAAGATCGTTCCCTCGCGCCATGCGACGTTGCCGCTGCGAGTGCGCGTTGCCAGCGACACGGCGGCTGTTAGCCCCACGATGATGAGGGACAGGCCCGTCGCCTGGTGGGGGTCTTGGCCGAGGATGTAGACGAGGATCGGTACCGACAGGATGCCGCCACCTGCGCCGAGTGAGCCGACGATGATGCCGACGAATGCGCCGATGAGGAGCGCTTCAATGATCATTGGTGATTCCGGGTTGACGTGGACAAGGGAAGTCCGAGTGAGGAAGCGACTGCGGGATCCATGATGTCCGAGGCTGGCCTGCCCGCTGCGATCAGCATGCCCATCGCACGCAGGGCGGGAGTTGCGTGCTCGTAAAACGCCCGGTATCCTTCGCACAGGTAGTTGTGCGCGGTTTTGCCTCGGCGGACGAATCTGTCTTTCGGGCATCCACCCCAGCACAGTCGCAGGTGCGGGCAGGACCGGCACTCCTCGCCGAGGTCGGGCTTCAGGCGTGCAAAGTCGCGCATCTTGTCCGATGTTGCCAGCTGCGCGAATGATGAGGAGTTGATTGAGCCGACCAGCCAGTCCGGCTCCACCCAGTGATCGCAGGCGTACACGTCGCCGTTGAACTCCATCGCCATGTTCGCCCCGCAGTGGGGCGCATGGACGCACACCGTGGCCGATCCAAAGAGAGCTGAGAGCGTCGAATCCACGTCCTGGATGAACACCTCGCCGACGTCGGCGGCGATCCACTGGTCGAACACCTCGCACAGGAAACGCCCGTAGGAGGCGGGGGACGTGGAGCGGCTGGTCACGCAATCCCCGTCCTGTCGATACAGGAGCGCGGAGGTGCCAGACCTCCAGCCGCGCTCGGCCTGGGCCAGGTCGGCCGCGCGCACGCGCTCCACGATGGGGATGAACTGCAGGTAGCGGGCCCCAAGCTCGTCGCGGAAGTAGCGGTACACGTGCTCCCCGTGGTCCTCGTTCGCGGCGTTGACCGTGCACAGGATGTTCGTCTCCACGCCCGCGCGCTCGAGGGCCTCCCAGCCGCGCACAACCATCGCGTGCGTGCCGCGCCCGCCGCGGTTGAGCCGGTAGGCGTCGTGCAGGGGAGCGGGCCCGTCGATGGACACACCCACGAGAAAGTTGTGGTCTGCGAAAAAGCGCGCCCACTCGTCGGTCACCAGCGTGCCGTTCGTCTGCAGGGCGTGACGCACGCGCTGGGTGGGGCGACGGAAGCGCTCACACAGCGCAATGAGGCGCTCGAAAAAACCCAGGCCTCGCAGGGTAGGCTCCCCGCCCTGCCACAGCATCGTGACCTCGCCGTCGGGGCTCGACTCGAGAAAAGCCTCCACGTAGCGCTCAAGCGTCTGCTCCGACATGGTCTGCGCGGCCGCGTTGTAGAGCAGCTCCTTTGACAGGAAGAAACAGTACTGGCAATCCAGGTTGCAGGCGGCACCCGTCGGCTTCGTGACAACGGAGAAAGGGATCGAGCGGGTCACGGCCTGCCCCCGCGATCGGTGCGCGTGCGCATTGACGAGGCCGACCCCACCTCACGGGTCGGAGCATCCTCAGCGTAACGGGAGAGGGAAACCTCATCGTCGGAGGGGTGAGCAGCGATGTACGCGCTGGCTTGCGCGGCACCCAAGGGCCCCAGCGATGCCCCCACGACATCGATGTCCCACTCCATCACGGGAAGGAGCTCCTTGTACATGGAAGCCGTAATATCGGCCCGAAGGGAAGGGAACGCGTCGACGACCTCACCCGCCACGATGATGGCTCGCGGATTAATGAGGAGCGCGGCCGAGCCGAGGACGTAGCCGACAGCCTCCGCCGCCCGGTCCAATGCCTCGCGCGCACGTGCATTGCCGGACAGGACGGCGCCGCGTAGCTCCGCAATGTCACGAACTCCAGCGCGCTCACACAACGCCGGAACGGAGGCCAGCGTCTCCAAACACCCACGCTTGCCGCACGCACACGGAGAGTCGTTGGCACCCACCGTCATATGGCCCAGCTCGCCGGCCAAGCCACCCGCTCCACCAACGAGTCGAAAATCGGAGACGACGCACCCGCCCACGCCACCCGACAAACGCAGGTAGATGAATGAGGACATGTCGACCCCAGCACCCCACATCGCCTCAGCGAGAGCCGCCATCCGCACGGTGTTATCAACCACCGGAGCGGGAGACCACCAGCGACGCGTCAGAGCTGCGAGTTCCTCCACGCTCGGGTACGCATCCGAGGACAACCTCGCGTTACGCCCCATCGGAATGGGAACGCCCACACCCACCGCGCGCACGGTCGACGTGTCAATACCCTGCCGGGCAGCGCTCGCGGCCAGGGCCTCGCAGGTCTGCTCAAGGGAGAGCTGCAGGGATGGGGAGGCGGGGGAAACAATATGGACGGCGGCCAAGACTGCGCCGCTGCGCGAGAGCATGACGCCCGCACACGACGTGCGCGTGACGTTGAGGCCGACGCAGTGGGCGGCCGAGGAATTGAGGGTGAGAAGCTGGGTGGGGCGGCCTCGTCCGGGGGCGTTGGTACGCACCGGCGTCACCGATCCCTCATCGAGGAGGGTCGTGAGTGCGCGCCCCAGGTTTGTGCGCGAGGTGTCGAGTGCTTCGCACAGCTGGGAGCGTGTGGCCGGGGCTTTGGCCAGGTGAGCGACGATGCGGTCTTCCAGGGTTGGCAGGGGGCTGCGGGTGGGGTAGTGCATGTCTCTCCTTCCCGGCGCTTTGTCGTTGATGTTCGGTCGGTGCGTTCCGACCTCGTTGATACTTTCTATGATACGCGTCACTGCTTGGGGTGTGCAGAGGGCGCGTTGCCTCGGCGGCGGGATGTGAGTGCCTTCCCGCCGCCGAGGCGTTGCGTCAGTCGCTCGTGACCTCGTCGAGGTCGGAGCGAGCCGTGTTCACCAGCGGGATGTCGAAGTCCGTCATCGCCGCCATCCACTTGGCGAAGGAATGATCCCCGCGCTCACGCAGCTGCAGGTACAGGTTCGTGGCCAACTCCCTACGGATCTCGTCGTAGACGGGCACGGTGTACACGTTGTTCATCTCGGCCGGATCCAGGCGCAGGTCGTAGAGCTCGTTGATCGACTCGGGGTTGATGACGAGCTTGAAATCCCGCGTGCGCAGCATGCGCTGCTGGAGGGGGAAGTGATGGCCGTGGAACTCGCACACGATGTCCTCACGCCAGCCCTCGACGTCCTCGCCGCGCGTCAGGTCCACGATCGAGCGGCCGTCCTCGACAAGCGAGGGGTCCAAGCCCGCGATGTCCAGGACCGTGGCCGGCAGGTCGATGAGGGAGACGAACGCGTCCGAGCGGCCCACCGTGGACACGCCAGGGATGTGGGCGATGAACGGGACATTGTAGATGTCGTCGTACATCATCGGGCCCTTGTCGTTGAGACGATGCGAGCCCGTGAACTCACCGTGGTCCGCACAGAAGAACACCGCCGTGTCGTCCAGGATGCCCAGCTCGCGCGCCACGTCCATGATGCGTCCGATTTCGAAGTCGATCATGGCCGTGTAACCCCAGTAGACCGCGATGAGCTTCTTCCACTGCTCGTTCGTGAACGAGGACGTGGACCAGTAGGTCGCGTAGTTCTCCTGAATTGGGGGCTTACCGATGAGGGAGTCGCCGAAGTTTTCCGGCAGCTCGACGTCATTGGGATCAATGAGATCGAACCACTCGTCGGGCAGGAAGTAGGGCAGGTGGGGGCCAAAGAAATGCACGTCGAGGCAGAAGGGCTGAGAAGAGTCCTTCCAGTCGGCCGCGTATTCGCGCAGCTTCTCGATCGCACGGTCCGCGAGGAAGCGTTCGAAGGTTGCCTCCTCGGGTTGGTCGAGGCGCGCGGCGATGATGTGGCCGTCGCGCCCACCTGGGAGCTTGCCGCGCCACAGGTCGTGGGCGCGAACGGGCGGGAGGTTGTTGGCCTCGAGCCAGGCGACGTACTTCTCGTTGGCTACCGGGTTTTCAGCGCCCCAGTAGGTGTCGTCGTCGGCGCCGAACTTATCGGGCAGGTTGTAGCCGCAGTGGTACTTGCCGACGATGCCGACGTTGTAGCCGGCGTCGCGCAGCTCCTGCGTGTACGTCCACGTTCCCTCGGGGATCGACACCTGGTAGGCGATGTTCCACTCGGGGTTGGCCAGCACCTGGTGCTTACCTGGGCGCTTGCCGGTGAGCAGCGAGGCGCGCGCCGGCGTGCAGATAGCCGTGGGGGTGAAGCAGTGTGTGAAGGCGAAGCCCGATTCGCCCATCGCGTCGATGACGGGGGTGCGTGCGTGGGGGTTGCCCAGGCAGCCGATCGTGTCGGTGCGGTGCTGGTCGGTCATGATGACCAGGACGTTGCGCACGTTGTCGGGAATATCCCGAGTCGTATCAGTCATTGCAATGCCTTTTCGTCGTTGAAATCGAAGGGGAGGGCGCTCACTTCTGGGTGACGACCTTGTCCATGTCCTCAAGCTCAGCGCCGCTGGTCTCGGTGAGGAACTTCGCCGTGAAGATGACCGCGAGGACGCCGAAGGCGCAGTAGATCCAGTAGGTGCCGGCGGGCGACCAGCCGATGAGGAAGGGGAAGAGGAGGACAACCAGGAAGTTCACGAGGAAGTCGGCGCCCGATGCGAGCGACATGGCGCCACCACGGATCGAGTTGGGGAACATCTCGCCCATGACGATGGAGAAGATGGGGCCCCACGAAGAGGTGAATCCGAGGAGGAAGGTACACAGCGCCGCGACCGCCAGGAACGCCAGGACCGGGGAGTCTGCGACGTCCGGCTTGCCGTCGACGGTGGGGGCGACCGTGAAGACCGTGGCCACGATGCCCAGCGACACGAAGATGAGGGTGCCGCCGTAGATCAGCATGCGCTTGCGGCCCACGCGGTCCACCAGCATGATGCCCGACAGGACGCCGACGATCTTGAACGCGGTGATGAGCAGCGTCTGGGCCAGGGCCATCGACTCGGTGAAGCCGACGGCAGCGAACAGGGAGTTCGAGTAGAAGAAGACGCCGTTGATGCCGGTGAGCTGCTGGAATGCGGCGATCGCCATGCCGACGAACACGAGGCCGCGCCACTGGGAGGACAGAATCTGTCCGATCGAGAGCTTCGCGCCGCCCGTGATCGTCAGGGACTGGGTGATGGCCGTGACGCGGTCTGCGGGATCTTCCTCGCCGCACAGCTTGGCCAGGATCTGCTCGGCCTCCTTGGTGCGCCCCACGGAGACGAGGTAACGGGGAGACTCGGGGATCTTCGCCGTAAAGACGACGAAGAGGAGGGCCGGGATGATCAGGCACGCGAAGAGGACCTGCCAGGTCATGAGCCCGCCGAACGCGGGCTTCGCGGCACCGCCCGTGATCGAGACGACCGCCGTGTTGATGAGGCCAGCGAAGAACAGGCCCAGGATGATCGCGAGCTGACGGAAGCCGATGAGACGTCCGCGGATCTCAGCGGGAGCGATCTCCGCAACGTAGCCGGGGGCGACCGTGGTCGCCGCGCCAAAACCGATGCCGCCGACGATGCGGGTCAGGAGCAGGAAGGGGTAGCCGAGGCTGCCCAGGAGGGGAGAGATGGGGCCGAGGAGGGCCTCGAAGAGCAGGAAGGGGCCGACCCACATGAGCGTGGTCTTGCGGCCGATCTTGTCGGAGATGCGTCCCGCGGCGAGCGCGCCGATGAGGCCGCCGATGACGCCTGCTGCACCTGCAACGCCCTGCAGGATCGGTCCGAGCTCGAAGGTGGATCCCACCGCCTTGATGGCGGCGTTGAGGACCATGCCTTCGAATCCGTAGAAGAAGGGCCCGAGGGTGGCGATCAGAGCGAGGGACGTCGCGTAGCGCCTCGCTTGTTTTTCGCGGGGAGTAAGTGTTGTTGTCGATGACATGTCTTCATCCTTGAAGGTGAGATGGTGCGCCCGCGCCTGCCGTGTGCGCTTCATTCACCGTACGCGCGCAATTTTGTGTCCGAGGTAACGGACATAAACGATCGAAGTGATCTGCATCACTATAAATTGTGTATTTAGCGCGACTGAATCACGAACTCCGGATTCGGCGCATCGGTCACCTCGACCGAATCAGCATCGATGACGAGCGCCTTCGTGCCGCGCAGGCGCAGCGTACCGCTCACGTGAACCCAGCTATCCGCCTCGGGCGCGGGGCCGGACCACCGAACAACGAAACCGATCGGGTATGCGTCAGCAGCACAGCACCAGATAGCCATGCGGGCCACCGCGAAACTGTCATCCTCCGTCACGCGAGGAATCGACGCCTGTGCGCGAGCCGCCTCAGGGCTCATCACAAAACCGACGAGATCGATGTGATCGCCGTCGTGCGCGCGCCCGTGAGCAATCAACTCCTCAACCTGATCGTAGAAGTTATCAGTCGTCAGCTCCAGCTTCCCCGACGACGAGGCCGATGCGGCGTCCCCGCTCTGCGGAGTAACGGTGGGGGAGGCCTCCCCCTGGGAGGTGGACGTCGACGCAGAGCCGTCCCCATCGTCCC
This sequence comes from Pauljensenia sp. 27098_8_83, assembly GCF_041432695.1. Classification (NCBI taxonomy): domain Bacteria; kingdom Bacillati; phylum Actinomycetota; class Actinomycetes; order Actinomycetales; family Actinomycetaceae; genus Pauljensenia; species Pauljensenia sp. 27098_8_83. The sequence goes on from NZ_JAPWAD010000006.1 coordinate 20,696, forward strand.
CAGCGTCGAGGCCGGGGCTCGTGCCTGCGTCAGCCACACGAGCGTTCCACGCGGTCGATGCCAACTCCGAGGGAGAGACTCGGAAAGGAAGAACGATCAGAGCACTCGCAAGGAGCGCCACAAGGGCGCGCGAGAGAGCGCGACGAGTGTGAGCACTGTCGGTGTGCTCGTGGTCGGCGGACCCGAGTCGAGCAGACAGAGCGAGCGAGCACGCGAGCAGACACACTCCCGAGGCGATGATCCCGAGACGCGCGGAAGGCGGGACGAACGATGCATAGCGACCCGACAGTGACAGCCACAGCAAGCCAGCGCCGAGGCAAGCCAACGACAAGGACTCGGCGACCGGGGCCAGGCGATCCATAACCCTCACGACAGCACCCCCGCCCACCAGGCGCAGCCAATCACGGTGGCAGCAGCCACGCTCACCGTCACGAACAAACGGACCACAAACGCACCCCGGAACTGAGAGGCCAGGAGCGCCACATTCTTCACATCCATCATCGGCCCGTACACCATGAAACCCATCAGCGCGCCCGTGGGCGCCAACGAAGCGAGAGAACGGGCAATCACTGCGTCAGAGGATGAACACAGAGACAACGCAAAACCGGCACCCATCATCAGGGCCAGTGCTGCGGGCGCGGGAAGCCCCGCGAGCAGAGAAGACACCGGCCATAGCACTTGAGCCAGCGTCGACGCCGCAACGCCACCGAGCAGATACGGCAGAATCCTGCCGAAAGACTGCCCTGTCGCACCCAGCACGCCGAAGAAGGATTGATCCGGCACCGCGCAGCCACCCTCACAGCCGCACGCATCGCCGTCATGGAAGGCGCCATCCGCCCGCAGCGCCCGCGGGGAAGCGACCAGCATCGACAGGCCAACCGAGAGAGCAACAATAACGCTCAGTCCGATACGCGTGGCGACCAACGGCCATGAGCCAAACGCGTAGTAGGTCGACGCAATCACCAGCGGGTTGATGGCGGGAGAAGCCAGCATGAGGGTCGTGGCTGCCGAGAGTGGAACACCCTTGCGCAACAGCGAGCGGAAGATCGGTACCGCCGAGCAATCGCACACGGGGAGCAGGAAAGCCGTGAGAAGCGCAGTAGCGACGGAAGCAATCGGATTCCTCGGGAATACGCGCGCGATGAGCGCGGGGGAGATGAATGCCTCGATGAGTTCAGCGACGAACACGCCCAGCAGCAGGAACGGAATCGCCTGCAGCGTCATGCCGACGGCGATCGTTGCCGCGCGACCAATGGGTAACCCCGATCCAGCTAGAACACCCTGCGCCGCCCACACGGCGATCAACGCAATGAGGAACAGTACGCCAATGAGCGCACCCCAGGGGCGCGCAGGGCGTCTCGTATCTGTCGAACTCACCCCACAACTCTAGGACAGGAGGCCCAAGCCTCCCCGGTCACGCGCCGACCACAGCCCACCAGACCATCGTCTGCGCGTGCGTCGCCGAGCGCTCTCAGGTGCGCTGTGGGCAGACAGACGCTCCGCCCGGTGGGCGCGCCGGAGTTTCTTCGCTACACTTGTTTCTCGCTATGATCCGGCCCGCTCCAGCGGGGTATCACCGGGGAGCATCCGGAAGAAAGAGGAACGCGACAGCCGGCCACGGCCTCGTCCCCTCCAGTAGAACCGGACGGGAGGGCCCGACATAGCCCCAACGAAGCGGCCGCGCCCAGTGTGGGAGCGGCAAGCGGGGTGGTACCGCGGGTGCCGGCGACGCCGGTCCTCGTCCCTGTATAGGCGCGAGACGAGGACACTCATGACGAAGCACGGCTTCTACCCCCGCCACCGGCAAGACGAGGTGGACCCCAGCCCTTCCTTCCCCACGATGGAAGAGGGCACCCTGGCGTTCTGGGCCAGCGACGACACCTTCCGCAAGTCCATTGAGATGCGCGACGCCGGCGAGCATGGCTCCAACGAGTTCGTGTTCTACGACGGCCCGCCTTTCGCCAACGGCCTGCCCCACTACGGTCACCTCCTGACCGGCTACGTCAAGGACGTCGTGGGCCGCTACCAGACCATGAAAGGCCGCCGCGTCGAGCGCCGCTTCGGCTGGGACACGCACGGCCTGCCCGCCGAGCTCGAGGCCCAGCGCCAGCTCGGCATCGAGGACGTCACCGAGATCACCCGCGAGGGTGGCGTCGGCATCGAGGCGTTCAACGCCGCCTGCCGCTCCTCCGTCCTGCGCTACACGAAGGAATGGGAAGAATACGTTACCCGCCAGGCCCGCTGGGTGGACTTCGAGAACGACTACAAGACGCTCGACATGCCCTACACCGAGTCCGTGCTGTGGGCCTTCAAGCAGCTCTACGACAAGGGCCTGGCCTACCAGGGCCACCGCGTCCTGCCCTACTGCTGGAACGACCGCACGCCTCTGAGCAACCACGAGCTCAAGATGGACGACGACGTGTACCAGGACCGCACCGACAACACGGTGACGGTGGGCCTGCGTCTCGAGAGTAAGCTGCGCGAGGACTCGGCGCGCCCCGAACTGGCCCTCATCTGGACGACCACGCCCTGGACCCTGCCGTCGAACTCGGCTGTGGCCGTGGGCCCGCAGATCGAGTACTCCCTCGTCGAGGTTGCAGCCGATCACGCGGGTAACCTCGCGGGCGAGCGCGTCATCATCGCCACCGACCTGATTCCCGCCTACGCCAAGGAGCTGGGCGAGGAACCCACCGTCGTCGCCACCTACAAGGGCCACGAGCTGGTTGGTACCCACTACCACCCGATCTACGACTACTTCGACACCCCCGAGCGCCGCGCTGAAGGGGCCGCCCCCGGCCCCAACGGCTGGTCCATCATCGCCGCCGACTACGTGACGACCACGGACGGCACCGGCCTCGTCCACCAGGCTCCCGCCTTCGGTGAGGACGATATGTGGACGTGCATGGAGTACAACATCGGCATGGTCCTGCCTGTCGACGAGGGTGGCGTCTTCACCTCCGAGGTGCCCGACTACGAGGGCATGCAGATCTTTGACGCGAACCGCTACGTGGTCGCCGACCTGCGCGAGCAGGGTGGCCCCATCGCGCGCCGTGCCCCCGAGATCCGCGCCGTGCTCGTGCGCGAGAAGTCCTACGTGCACTCCTACCCGCACTGCTGGCGCTGCCGCAAGCCCCTCATGTACAAGGCTGTGTCCTCGTGGTTCGTGCGCGTGACCCAGATCCGCGATCGCATGGTGGAGCTCAACCAGGAGATCACCTGGACCCCCGCGCACACCAAGGACGGCATCTTCGGCAAGTGGCTGGAGGGTGCCCGCGACTGGTCGATTTCGCGTAACCGCTTCTGGGGCGCGCCGATCCCCGTGTGGGTCTCGGACGATCCGGCTTACCCGCGCACGGACGTCTACGGCTCCATCGCGGAGCTTGAGGCTGACTTCGGCGTGAAGGTCACGGACTTCCACCGTCCTTTCATTGATTCACTCACGCGCCCGAACCCGGACGACCCGACGGGCAAGTCGACGATGCGCCGTATCTCCGACGTGTTCGACTGCTGGTTCGAGTCCGGTTCGATGCCCTTCGCGCAGGTGCACTACCCGTTCGAAAACCAGGAGTGGTTCGAGAACCACTACCCGGGCGACTTCATCGTCGAGTACATCGGCCAGACGCGCGGCTGGTTCTACACGCTGCACGTCCTGGCGACCGCGCTCTTCGATCGCCCGGCGTTCCGCTCCTGCGTCTCCCACGGCATCGTCCTGGGTGACGACGGCCTGAAGATGAGTAAGTCGCTGCGTAACTACCCGGACGTGGCCGAGGTGTTCAACAAGTACGGTTCCGACGCGATGCGTTGGTTCCTCATGTCGAGCCCGGTCGTGCGCGGCGGCAACCTGATCGTCAAGGAGGAGTCGATCCGCGACACCGTCCGTCAGGTGCTGCTGCCGATCTGGAACACGTACTACTTCTTCACGCTGTACGCGGGCGCCTGCAACAAGGGCGAGGGCTACGAGGCGAAGCGCATCGATCTGTCGTCGCCCGAGGCCGTGGCCGCGCTGGCGCAGATGGATCGTTACCTGCTGGCGCACACTCGTACCCTGGCGGAGGACGTGCGCGGCGCGCTGGACGCCTATGACGTGGCCGGCGCGTGCGAGGCGGTCCGCGACTACCTGGATGTTCTGACGAACTGGTACGTGCGTACTCAGCGTCAGCGTTTCTGGGACGAGGACAGCGCCGCGTTCGACACGCTGTACACGGCTCTCGTGACGCTCATGGAGCTGGCGGCGCCCCTGCTGCCGCTGCTGAGCGAGGAGATCTGGCGTGGCCTGACGGGCGGCGAGTCCGTGCACCTGACGGACTTCCCGGTTATCGACGAGGCCGTGGATGCCCCCGAGCTGGTCGCAGCCATGGACGAGGTTCGTTCCATCGTGTCGGCAGCCCACGCGCTGCGCAAGACGCACCAGCTGCGCGTGCGCCAGCCGCTGGCGTCCCTGCAGGTCGTCTCCGAGCACTTTGCAGCCCTGGAGCCCTTCGCGGACCTGATCGCCTCCGAGGTGAACGTGAAGTCCGTGGTCTTCTCTGCGCCGCAGGACTCGGGCCTGAGCGTTCGCACCGAGCTGGCGCTGAACCCGCGCGCTTTCGATCCGGCCGTCCGTAAGCTGACGAGCCAGCTGTTCAAGGCTCAGAAGTCCGGGCAGTGGGAGGTCGTGGACGGCGAGTGCCGTTTCGCCTCCGTCGAGCTGGACGGGAAGCCGCTGGTGCTCACGGGCGACATGTTCTCCGTGTCCACCTCCGTGGACGCCGCCGAGGGCCAGGTCGCGGACGTGCTGGCGTCGGGCACCTTCGTCGTGCTCGATACGGAGCTAACCCCCGAGCTCGAGGCCGAGGGCTACGCCCGCGACGTCGTCCGCGCCGTTCAGGACGAGCGTAAGAACGCTGGCCTGCACATCGCGGATCGTATCGACCTGTCGCTGACCGTTCCCGCCGATCACGTGGCCGACGTGGAGACCTGGCGCGACATGATCGCCGCCGAGACCCTTGCTCTGTCGCTTGAGGTCGAGGCCGGCGACAAGCTCGCGGTGAGTGTCGCCAAGCACTGAGTGCTGTTAGACAGGCGGGCGGGCTGCGCGAAAGCGCGGCCCGCCCGCCTGTCTCTCCGCGGGTACCTCGGTCGAAAACGTGCGATCAGCTGTCTGTCGCCGTCATCTCCTGGTAGCGCTTGAAGAGAATCGCGAGGCGCTGTTCGTTCGTTTCCAGGGCCTTGCGTGCCCCGAAAGCTCGGTCGACCGCGCGATCGAGGGCCCGGTGAGCCTTGAGCAGGCTCGGGGCCATCGCCAGCGGGTTGTACATGTCGGCCAGGCTGACGCCCGGCTGCTCCGCGCGTGCCTCCAGGACGCCCTGGCCGGCCGCGATGATGGCGGCGCGCTGCTTGTCGGAGACATTGGGCAGCGGCAGGGTGTTCCAGACGATCTTGTTCGAGAAGTTGAGATCAGACTTCAGGCGTCCACCGACGAGTTTCTGCCAGGACATGAACATCGAAGAGCTAATGATTGCGAAGAGGAAGCCATCGGGGTCAAGAGCTGTGTATACCTTGTCACCGGCGATGACGTCTTCACTCAGATGTGCTGCCGTGTAGAAAAGTCGCGTCTCTGACACCACGCGGGGGATCGCAACGTATGGCTCGGACGGCTGTCGGTTCTCTTGGAAGAGGTGAGCGGTCTGGGCTCCCGCAACCGTTGCCTTCTTCTTTGATCCTTGTCTAAAAGTGGCGCATGCTCGCACCCGTTCTTTCAAGATGGGGCTACGGGCAATGTCACGAGGATCGAAATCCTCCGTGTGCATCCACAGGCACCAGCGGTCGAGGCCTCGAACGACCTCGCGGCCCATGCGGAAGGGGCGCAGATACTTCGCCGCGATCGGGTCAGCCGCAACTTGCGGATAGTCACTTATCTCGACGATGAGGTTGCCGCCGTCAGTAGGTTGCGATCCACGTTGCACGGGTGTGACGGAAGATGAAATTGGATGCGTCTGTGGTTCGAGGAAGATATCAGGCCCCTCGACGAGGTAGGGGTTGATGTGGTTGACCGGCAGCGCCTCGGGATGTGCCTTCAGGCTCGAATACGTGAAGAGCACGGGACGTTCCTTCTCGTGCGGTGCTCCCCGGTCGAAGCCCGTGATGACGCAGTGGACCGCGGCGGCCTTCGGGGCCTCTGAGGTCCAGGCGAAGGTCTGGTGAGCGAAACGGATCCTCCAGCCCCCTTCGAGGAGGGGGCGGAAGAGTGCCGCAACGGGCGCTCCTTGTGCGATCGAGTTCGTCGAGACGAAGGCGAAGCGGCCGCCATTCGGGACGGATTGGAAGTAGCGGGACGCCTTGATAAACCATCCAGTCACGTAGTCAAGGTAGCCGTTGTAGCCATCGCCCCACACGAAGCGCAGATCATCGGTCTGCTCCTCGGATCGCATGTGCTGGCCAATAAACGGCGGATTGCCGACGATCCTGACGGTGGGGGAGGGCGGACACACCTGTGTCCAGTCCGTGCGCAGCGCGTTGCCAATCGTGATGTGGGCGGACGTGCTGAGGGGAAGGATCGAGGGGGCCTGGCCGAGCAGCCGCTCCATCTCTCGATTCGCCTGATGGTGGGCCAGGTGCAGGGCCGTCTGGGCGATGCGGGCCGGCCACTCCTCGATCTCGATGCCGAAAAAGTGGTCTAGCTGAACCGCGATGTCGGCGTTTTTACCGCTGTCTTCGAAGAACATCGTGGCCTGGAACTCGTCGTTATCCTTGCGGGCGAGTTCCAGCTCCCGGATACGCACCAGGATCTCGGTGTCCAGGCGGCGCAGTTCGCGGTAGGCGACGACCAGGAAGTTGCCGCAGCCGCAGGCGGGGTCCATGATCCGTAGGTCTCGGAGCTCCTGACGGAGCTCCTTGAGCTTGGCGAAATCGTGCGTGTGTTCTGCGAATTTTTGGCGCAGCTCGTCGAGGAACAGGGGTTCCAGCGTCTTGAGAATGTTCGTCTCGCTGGTGTAGTGCTCGCCGAGCTCGCGGCGGGCCTCGGGGGACTTGACGGCCTGGAAGAGTGACCCGAAGACGGCGGGGCTGATGCCCGACCAGTCGAAGGCGCACGCGCGCATGAGTTCCTCTCTCATTGCGAGAGAGAAGCTGGGAATGCTGAGCGGCTCTGCGAAGATCCCGCCGTTCACGTAGGGGAAACGTGCGATTAGCTCGTCGAGGGTCGACTGACGCCGCTCGGCGGGTGTGTTCAGCGTCTGGTAGAGGAGTGCGAGCTGAGCGCCGAGGTCGCTGCCGTCCTCGCGGGTCCGGGTATCCAGGAATTCAGCGAACAGGTCGCGTTCCCACAGGCCGGCGTCGTCCCCGTAGAGACAAAAGAGCGTGCGGATGAGGAAGATGGAGGCCTCGTGGTCGCTGTAGCCCGATCCGTCCAGGGCCTCGTAGAGGTCGGCCATGACGCGGGCGGCCCGAATCGAGGCCTCCTCCTGCTCGCGCGAACCGACCTGAACCATTCCGTATCCTGCGAGGAACTTCAGGTCGTCGACGTGATCGGGAAGTTGGGCGAGTTTAAACTCTGTGCGCCCTGAATCGATGCCGTCAGCGGTCATCATGTCGTTGTCGAGATCGATGATACGGATGCGGCGGAAGTCGCTGATGATGAGGAGCCGTGGAGTCTCGACGTCGGCGAGGTCGTGGATGTAATCGAGAGCCTGTCCCTCAGCTTCATCCAGGCTCTTACCCGCGGACTTCATCTCGATGAGCGCCTTACCAGGGATGAGAGCGTCGATGTATCCCTGCCGCCCCGTCGACGCTCGGTTAGAACGTTTCTCGTAGGCGATAGCTTTGTGTTTGGTGATGCCAAAGCACTTCATGAGTTTGCGCATGAACTCATGACCTTCTTGTTTCTCGTCCCCCATGCAATCGCTCCATTCGTGGGCGAACTTCACGCATCTGTCGCGGATTGCATTGAGTGAGAGGGCTGTGGGCATGGGCGACTCCTGGTTGTCGACGGAAGTGGACGCGAGCGGTACTCGAGGCCGGTTGCTTGCTCAGTATATCCGGGCTTGACAGTTGGCAAGTATCGCGCGTGAATTTAGCACGGCTACAAGCAGAAATGAGACTCTTTTTCGCACCAGTCCACTGTCTGTAGGTGGGCGCATGCGTGTCGCGACAGCTTGAGAGTGAGGCGGAAGCTGCGAAACAACCGCGCTACTACTTGGAGGGCGTCAGATGCATCATGATCTCGATAGAGTCCATGAACTGGCCCAGCGACTTATTGAACTTTTCGTAGTCAGTGTTCTGGTATTCCTCGCCGACGCGGCCCACCGCGACGTTGACGAAGGACACCTGGTTGTGGAACACCAGCATGGCGGGCGCCTTGATGACGGGCGAGAAGCCGCGAATGGTGATGGAACCGGCCTCGGGAATGGAGAGGATCTCGTCGCGGGAAGAAATCTGGATGATTGCGTCATCGACCAGTACCTCGGGAGTGTCGGCGTTCGGGGAGACGCCGCGCATGAAGGGGAAGACACCGTGCACCCCCTTGAGCAGCCCCTCCCAGGGAACGCGGTAGGTGAGATTGAAGGTGGAACGAATCCAGTCGGGTTCCTCTGTGATGCCAACGAGTAGCATGGCGCATCCTGTCGTCGATGACGGTGATTATGTGATCAGCATCCTATCAGAGCGGTTGTCTGGCCGAGCGTGAGGACAGGCGATGACCGTGCCTGCCCCGGCCTCGTCGCTATTGATGAAAGGGCACCATCGCATCATGCGCGTCAGTAGCGGGCGTCCTTACGCGGATAGGTTATAAGCATGCGGATAGGTTACGAGCATGTGGATAGGTTAATATCCTATCCGTATCTGCATAACCTATCCGCAAGTGCACAACCTATCCGCATGAGCTAGCGTCACCGGGGAAACGGTCACCTATTTGCCGACGCTCTGCGGGCCGCGTCGATTGCCGCCTTCGCCGTCTTGAGGCCGACGCCGGTGCGGTCCTTGTAGTTCTTGACGGCGTAGATCATCCTGCCCTCGGCGATCATCTGGATCTCCACCGCGTTCAGCTCCGGGAGCGAGACTGAGGCCGGGGAAGGGGTAGCAGGAACCGGGGTGGGGGCTGCTGCCTCGAAGGCGGGGGAGGCGGATCCGGCGAGCGCCGTGATACCGGCGTCCGCGTAAGCGGCACGCAGTCGCGCCTCGAGGTTCGCGACCTGTTCCTTCAGCTGGCGGTTTTCGGCTCGCAGCTCTTCGATTTCGCTAGCCTGACCAAACCACTTACCCACGTGCTGCCTCCTTGAGGGGATTACCTTGATGGAAGCAATCCTATGCGTCTTCGCCAACCTGGTGCCGACGATCGGCCTGCGGCGAATACGAAGGTTCGCGGAGAAACCCGCCCCGGCCTCGTCGATGACGATGCGCGGACTGTGCACGACAACGCGCCGTGACCGGTGGAACAAGCCGCCCGCGCGACCCAGCCCGGTAAAATAGCGAAGACACTGTGAGCAGCGGAGGAAACATGGCAGGCGAATCGTTCTTCGGGCAAGACCCCACCCACGAGGACCAGCGCGGTGGCATCCCGGCCGATCTGATCCCGTACCTGGAAGCGGCCGACGAGGTCGAAGACACCGAGGCGGGGGAGAGCACCGACCCGCAGGCCGAGGAGAGCGAGCGCGAGGCTGCCCTACGAGCCCTCGTTGAGCACTCGCTGCTGCTGGGCCCCGACCCGTCGGTCCTCGCCGAGATCGAGGGCGAGGTGGATGAGGACTTCGCCGATGACGCGGCGGAGGAGCGCGACGAGCGCGCCTCACACGAGGCTGCGCTGTCCAAGGCCGAGGATGAGGTCGCCCTCGACGCACGCGTGCAGGAGATCTACCAGTCCATCGTCGCGCGTGCCCCCGAGCACGACATCGACCCGACCCTTGACCGTGTGAAGCTCGCCCTGGATATCCTGGGCGACCCGCAGAACTCCTATCCGTCGATCCACATCACGGGCACGAACGGCAAGACGTCCACGTCGCGCATGATCGACTCGCTCCTGACAGCTTTCGGCATGAAGACGGGCCGTTTCACGAGCCCGCACCTGCTCGACGTGCGCGAACGCATCTCGCTGGAAGGCCATCCGATCACGCGCGAGGGCTTCGTGCGCGCCTGGGAGGACATCGAGCCCTACGTCGGCATGGTGGACGAGCGCAGCCAGGAAGAGGGCGGCCTGCGTCTGTCCTTCTTCGAGGTTTTTACGATCATGGCGTACGCGGCCTTCGCCGACTACCCGGTCGACGCTGCCGTCGTCGAGGTCGGCATGGGCGGGCGCTGGGACGCCACGAACGTCATTGACGCGGGCGTCTCAGTCATCACGCCGATCGCCCTGGATCACACGAAGTGGCTCGGCTCTACCATTGAGGAGATCGCGCGCGAAAAGGCCGGCATCATCAAGCCTGGCCAGGTCGTCGTCATCATGGCTCAGGAGGAGGAAGTCCTCGACATCCTCCTCGAGCAGGCGCGCTCCGTCGATGCGATCGCGCGCGTCGAGGGCCGCGACTTCGAGGTCGTGGATCGTCAGATGGGGGTCGGCGGACAGATGGTCACCATCCGCACGCCTTCCGCGCTCTACGAGGACGTGTTTGTCCCGCTGTTTGGGCGGTATCAGGCGCACAACGCGGCGGCGGCGCTCGTGGCCGTCGAGGCCTTCATGGGGGGCCGCGGCCTGGACGGTCGGATCGTCGAGCAGGGCCTCATGAACGCCTCCAGCCCGGGCCGCATGCAGGTCGTGCGTCATTCGCCCACGATCATCGTGGACGCCGCGCACAACCCCGCGGGTGCGGCCACCCTGCGCGAGGCCGTCGAGTCCTCCTTCGGGTTTGCGCGCATCGTGGGCGTGTACGCGGCGATGGGGGACAAGGACGTCGAGGGCGTCCTGTCCGAGGTCGAGCCCTTCCTCGATCACCTTGTCGTCACGCAGATGCCGGGCGAGCGGGCGGCCGATGTCGCGCGCCTGGCCGAGATCGCGGAAGAGGTCTTCGGTCCCGACCGGGTAGATGTGCGCGAGGCGCTCGCGGATGCGGTCGATCGTGCAGCGGAGATTGCCGAGGCCGGGGCCGAGCCCGCAGATCGCAGCGGAGTTCTCGTGTTTGGCTCGGTGATGCTGGCTGGCGAAATGCTGGCCCTCGCTGGCCACTCTCCGCGCTAGGATGTCATCCAACCAGGGCGGCCGCATCGTGGCGGCCGCCACGGTTGGGAAATCGTGCTCGATGGTGGCACGATTGATCATGCGTACAAGTACAGATGAGCAATGTCGCAAGGAGGCATCATGAAGAAGCTCGTCAATGATGTTCACGCCGTCGTTCGCGAAACCCTCGAAGGTTTCGCCCTGGCACACCCCGATCTCGTCGATGTCCACTACTCGCCGGATTTCGTGACCCGGCGCGCCCCCAAGGCCGAGGGCAAGGTCGGCCTCGTCTCCGGTGGCGGATCCGGACACGAGCCCCTGCACGCGGGTTTCGTCGGCGAAGGCATGCTGGACGCGGCCGTGCCCGGCGCGGTTTTCACCTCGCCGACCCCCGACCCGATTCTGGAGGCCACCAAGGCCGCCGATCACGGCGCGGGCGTCCTGCATATCGTCAAGAACTACACGGGCGACGTCCTCAATTTTGAGACTGCCGCCGAGCTGGCCGACATGGAGGACATCAAGGTTTCCACGGTCGTCGTGAACGACGATGTGGCCGTTGAGGATTCCCTCTACACGGCGGGTCGCCGTGGCGTCGCCGGAACCATCTTCGTCGAGAAGATCGCAGGTGCCGCAGCAGAGCGCGGCGACTCCCTGGAGGAAGTCACCCGCATCGCGACCAAGGTCAACGATCAGACCCGCTCCATGGGCCTGGCCCTGGGTCCCTGCACGGTGCCCCACGCTGGTAAGCCCTCCTTCGAGCTGGGCGAGGATGAGATTGAGCTGGGCATCGGCATTCACGGTGAGCCCGGATACCGCCGCGGTGCGATGGAAAGCGCCGACGCTCTCATCGCCGAGCTCTACGAGCGCGTGCGCGATGACCTCGGGCTGAGCGAGGGTGAGCGCGTCGTCGCCCTGGTCAACGGCATGGGCGGCACCCCCATCTCCGAGCTCTACATCTGCTTCCGAGCACTCGCCGCCCTCCTGAAGAAGGATGGCATCGAGATTGCTCGCCAGATGGTCGGCAACTACGTCACCAGCCTGGAGATGCCCGGTGTCTCCGTGACCCTCATGCGCGCCGATGACGAGCTCCTGGAGCTCTTCGACGCGCCCGTGAACACGGTCGCCTGGAAGTAAGCAACGAAGCAGGACAAGGAGAAGCACGATGAGCCTAGATGCAGCGTGGGCACAGCGGTGGATCGAGCTGGCGGCGGCTGACATCGCCGAGCAGCGCGACTATCTGGTGGACCTGGACCGAGCCATCGGGGACGGCGACCACGGCGAGAACATGGATCGCGGATTCACGGCCGCGCTCGAGGCCCTGGGCCAGGCCCAGCCGGGCAGCGTCGCCGAGGTGCTCAAGACCGTCGCCAAGACGCTCATGTCCACGGTCGGCGGCGCCGCCGGACCCCTGTACGGGACCGCGTTCCTGCGCGCATCGAAGGCCGCCGGTGACGGTGAGCTGGACGGCGCGGGCGCTGCCGCGGTGATCGTGGGCGCGCTCGAAGGGATTCAGGCGCGCGGCAAGGCCACCACGGGCGAAAAGACCATGGTGGACGCGTGGACACCCGCGCTCGAGGCAGCCCGCGCAGCCGCTGAGTCCGGTAGCGACGCGGCCGCCGTCTTCGAGGCCGCCGCCACCGCCGCCGAGGCCGGAGCAGCCGCCACCGAGCCGATGCGGGCCACGAAGGGACGTGCCTCCTACCTGGGAGAACGCTCCATCGGGCACCTCGACCCGGGCGCCGTCTCCACCTCCCTCATCCTGCGAGCCGCCGCGCGCGCGGCGGGCGAGGGCGGCGCAGCATGAGCGTGCGCGTCTCTTATGTGATCGTCTCTCACTCTGCCTCCCTGGCCTCCGGCGTGTGCGAGCTCGCCGCCCAGATGGCCCCCGACGTTCACTTCGAGGCTGCCGGAGGCACGGACGATGGCCGCATCGGCACCTCCTACGACCGCGTGGAGGCAGCCCTCGAGGCAGCCCTTGCGGCCGTGGACGGGGACGGCAGCGGCGTCATCGTCCTGACCGACCTGGGCTCGGCCACGATGACCGTCGAATCCGTCATCGACATGAGCGACGAGCCCGAACGCATTCGCTTCGTCGACACCTGCCTCGTCGAAGGAGCCGTCGCGTCCTCCGTGCGCGCGCAGCTCGGTGAAGACCTCGACCAGGTCGCCGATGTCGCAGCCGCCCTGGCCCCCCGCGTGGACGACGTACCCGCCCAGGAGGCACCCAGCCCCGCTCCCGCGAAGCTGAGCGGGGGAGCGGAAGGGGCCCCGGCCTCGTCGACGTGGGCGCAAGGGGATGCGGTCGTCGCGGACCCCGTCGGTCTGCACGCGCGCCCGGCCGCCGCATTCGTGCGCCTGGCGGGCACCTTCGACGCCGAAGTTACCGTGAACGGGGCGGACGGCGGTTCGGTCCTCGAGCTCATGGCGCTCGGCATCACCCAAGGTCAGAGCGTCCACATCGAAGCCAATGGGGCCGATGCCACAGCCGCGGTGGCAGCGCTGACCGATATGCTTGAAAGCGCAACACCGCAAACGCCAGAATCAAAGGAGACAACGTGAGCGCTAAGAGTGTTCTGCTGGAGCCCCAGCACCTTCTCGACCCCACCCTCGAGCACACCCTCATCGTCGTCAAGCCCGACGGCTACGCCCGCGGTCTGACCGGTGAGATCCTGCGCCGCATCGAGGCCAAGGGCTACACGATCAAGGGCCTCAAGCTCATGGTCGCCTCCCGCGAACTGCTTGCCGAGCACTACGCCGACCACAAGGACAAGCCCTTCTTCGAGGGCCTCCTGGAGTTCATGAACTCGGGCCCGGTCGTCGCCATGATCGTCGAAGGCCAGCGCGTCGTCGAGGGCATGCGCGTCCTCATGGGCTCGACCGACCCGACGACGGCACCGGCGGGCACGATCCGTGGTGACCTCGGTCGCGCGTGGAACAGTCCCCACATGGAGAACCTGGTTCACGGTTCGGACTCTGTGGAGAACGCAACGCGCGAAATCTCCCTGTGGTTCCCGGAGATTTACTGAGTCACGGCTAACCTGCAAGGGTGTACCTCAAAAACCTGACGCTGCGGGGCTTTAAGTCCTTCGCCAGTGCGACCACGCTTGCCCTTCAGCCGGGCATTACGTGCGTCGTGGGCCCCAACGGGTCGGGTAAATCGAACGTCGTCGACGCGCTCGCCTGGGTCATGGGCGAGCAGGGTGCCCGCGCGCTGCGCGGAGGGCAAATGGCGGACGTGATTTTCGCGGGGACATCTGGGCGCGCGGCGTTGGGGCGCGCCCAGGTGGACCTGGCGATTGACAACACCGACGGGCTGCTCGATATTGAGTATTCCGAGGTGACGATCAGCCGCACCCTGTTTCGCGGGGGCGGCTCCGAATACTCCATTAACGGCACTCCCGCGAGGCTGCTGGATGTCCAAGAGCTCCTGTCTGACACGGGCATGGGCCGTCAGATGCACGTCATCGTCGGCCAGGGGCAGCTCGACGCGATTCTGTCCTCGACGCCCGAGGAGCGTCGCGGCTTCATCGAGGAGGCCGCGGGCGTCCTCAAGCATCGGCGCCGCAAGGAGCGCGCGCTGAAAAAGCTGGCCGACATGGACGCGAACCTCGTGCGCGTCCTGGACCTGACGAACGAGATCCACCGCCAGCTGGGTCCTCTCGCACGCCAGGCGCGCATCGCGCGGCGTGCGTCCCTCATTCAGGCGCGCGTGCGCGACGCGAAGGCCCGCCTGCTCGCTGATGACCTGGCCTCTGCGCTGTCGAAGCTGTCCGTGCTCGAGGCCTCGGACGAGTCGGCCGCGACGCGCCGCGCGTCGCTTGAGCAGCAGATAGCTGCTGCGCGCGCCGAGTTGTCACGGCTGGAGGACGCCGAGCGTGCGTCCTCTCCCGCGCTCGATCAGGCCTCCTCCGACTGGCAGTCGCTCACCACGATCACCGAGCGCCTGCGCGGTACGCTCATGGCCGCGACTCAGAAGGTTGCGTTGCGGGCGACCCCCGAGCTGCCGCCGGGCGGCGAGGATCCCGACGTGCTCGACGAGCGCGCCCGCGTGGCAGGTGCCGAGGATGCTGCCCTGGTTGGGCAGGTTGAATCCGCGCGCTCAGCGCTGACGTCCGCGACTCGTGCGCGAGAGGCCGCGGAGGACGCCGACGATTCCGCGTCCCGCGAGCTGGCCCGGGTCAACCGCGTGATCGCCGACCACCGCGAGAAGGTTGCACGCCTGACGGGCGACGCCTCCACGGCGGCCTCTCGCCTGGAGGCCGCGATCGCCGAGGCCGACCGCGCGTGGGGCGCCTACCGCGCGGCCCAGGAGCGCGCCGAGGCCGCCGAGAAGGCCGTGCCCGCGTCGTTCGTGGGCTCCGTTGGTGCGGATGCTTCTGTCGCTGAGGGCTCCTCGTCCGAGGAAGAAGCCGGCGGGGGAGCAGCCCGCGCACACGCCGAGGCCTCCGCCCGCCGCGACACCGCGCGCGCCCGCGTGGACGAGCTGCTCGGCGTCGAACGCGAGGCCCGCGCCGACCGCGCCCGCTGGGAAGCTCGCCGCGACGCGCTCTCCCAGCTGCTCGCCCCCGAGGACGGCACCGCCGAGCTGCTGGGACGACCCGGAGTGCTCGGCCAGGTCGCGCCCCTCCTGCAAG
This sequence comes from Pauljensenia sp. 27098_8_83, assembly GCF_041432695.1. Taxonomy (NCBI): domain Bacteria; kingdom Bacillati; phylum Actinomycetota; class Actinomycetes; order Actinomycetales; family Actinomycetaceae; genus Pauljensenia; species Pauljensenia sp. 27098_8_83. Next base: position 36,452 of record NZ_JAPWAD010000006.1, read on the forward strand.
TCACCCCCGGTTTCGAGGACGCCGTCGCCGCCGCGCTCGCTCCCTTCGCCGACGCCGTGGTCGTCGACTCCCTGGCCCGAGGCCTGGGCGAGCTGGACGCGGCCCGCGCGGCCGGTCGCTCGCTGCGGCTCGTCGTTGCGTCGGGTTCTTCTGCTGATCTTTCTGGCGATTCCGATGACGGGATCGGTGCTGCGCGCGCCGATCTGCCAGAGGGGGCGACGTGGCTGTCCGACGTCGTCGCCTGCGAGGGGGCCGCCGCGCCGCTGGCATCCCTGCTGGACGGGGTCGTCTCGTGCTCCCTTGAGACCGCCGCTGACGTGCTGGACATGCCCGGTGTGCGCGCCGTCGTCACGCCTGGTGGCGACGTGCTGCGCTCTTGGTCGGTGGAGGGTGGCCGCCAGGCCTCCTCCGTGCTCTCCGTGCGCGCCGACTACGAGGAGGCGTGCGCGCAGGCCGAGGCCGCCCAGGCCCGCATGGCCGAGGTCTCCGAGCAGCTCAGCGAGGCAAACGCCGACCTGGACCACTGCATTCGCGAGGCAAACGACGCCCTGAAGGCCCTGCGCGAGGAAGACGCGCAGCGCGCCAAGGAAGCCCAGGAACTGGCCCGCGCCCAGTCGGCCGCGCAGGCCGCCCGAGCCGAGGCCGAGCGCGCCCACGACGTGGCCCGCCGCGCAGACGAACAGGTCACCTGGGCCCGCGAGCAGGATGTGGCCGCACGCGCGCGCCTCGACGGGGCGGACACCGTCGGCCCGCCCGAATCCCTTGAAGACGCCCAGGCCCGCGCTGACGCCGCCTCCCGCGCCGCGCGCGAGGCCCGCGAGGCCGAAAACGAGGCGCGCCTGAGCCTGCGTGCCCTCGAAGAACAATCGCGGCGCGCCGCCTCACGCGCCCGCTCCCTGCGCCAGGCCGCCGCCGCCGAGCGCGAGGAGCGCACCCGCTACGCCCGGCGCGAGGCCGCGCGACGAACGGAGCTGGCCACGGCCTCGGACGTGGAGGCAGCCGCCCGCGTGGCCCTCGAGGCAGCCGAGCGTGCCCTGTCCCGGGCCGCAGCCGAACGCGACCGCCTGAGCGAGCGGCGCTCCCAGGTCTCCCAGGAGCTTTCGGATGCACGCCGCGCCCTGGACCGACTGAGCGCGGAGCTGTCGGAGGCCACGGCCTCGGCCCACCAGGGGCAGATCGCGGCGGAGCAGACCCGTCTGCGCGTCGAGGACCTGCAGAGGCGAGCCCTTGAGGAGCTGTCCCTCGAACCCGAGCAGCTGCTCGCCGAGTTTGGCCCGGAGACGCTGGTGCCGATGCTGCCGCTCGACCCTGATCAGGTCGAGAAGGCCGCGGCCGCCGAGCCGAGCGCGTACGTGCGCGCCGAGCAGGAACGGGCGCTCGCCAAGGCACAGAAGGACCTGGAGAAGCTGGGACGCGTGAATCCGCTGGCGCTCGAGGAGCACGAGGCGCTGGCTTCGCGGCACAAGTTCCTCGTGGATCAGGTCCAGGACCTCAAAGCTTCGAAGGCGGATCTGCTGCGCATCGTGCAGGACGTGGATCGCCTGGTTCAGGAGGCCTTCGCGTCGGCGTTCGCCGAGACGCGCGAGCAGTTCGAGCACGTGTTCGGCGTGCTGTTCCCGGGCGGGGTGGGTGACCTGGTGCTTACCGATCCGGACGACATGCTGACGACCGGCATCGAGATCGAGGCTCGGCCCGCGGGCAAGAAGGTCAAGCGCCTGTCGCTGCTGTCGGGTGGCGAGCGGTCCCTGGCCGCGATCGCGTTCCTGGTCGCGATCTTTAAGGCGCGCCCGTCCCCGTTCTACGTGATGGACGAGGTCGAGGCCGCCCTGGACGACATGAACCTGACGCGCCTGCTCGCCATCTTCAAGGAGCTGCAGGAGACCTCGCAGCTGATTGTCATCACGCACCAGAAGCGCACGATGGAGATCGCGGACGCCCTCTACGGCGTCACGATGCGCGACGGCGTCACGACGGTGGTGTCCCAGCGCCTTGCGGACTAGGGGAGTGTACTGTCAAGTGTCACTGGTAGCCTTAACGCATGGTGGAACGATGCAACGTAAGTGAGCGGGACCAAGGCGACAGCTTCGACAATGGCGTTGACTGGGAAGCTTTCGGCGAGCTGAGGACCCGATCCGATGACGTCAGTGAGCCGTGGATTACGGACGCCGATATCTACGACGAGTTCGGTGCTGTGCCTGTGTCTGACGAACGAAGCGTGACTGCACAAAGGGCACGTGAGACCGGTACCTATCATCTTGCGAGCGGTTACGTCGTCACCGATGCTGATCTTGAGGCAGACGCGGTGCGCTTTGAGGATGGGGAGTGTACCGGTGAGTGGAGGATCGTATAGGGAACTCCATTCGTATATCACCATGAAGAGCCAGTTACGCGCGTGCCAGCTGAGAGATTCTGGACCGGGAAACGCCCATGATCCAGGCAGTATCGTCAATGGGATAGGCCTGAGGCGCGTAGTGAACGAGCGACTTCGCGGGATTGAGCAGCAGCGGCTGCCTGGGCATCAATGGCGTCTTGTGTCGCAGCCTTTGCTTCTTTGACGGACTGTGCCTGTGGGATAGCTGGGGTGATGGTGATATCCCAGTCCCTGTGGTCGACATCTGGGTCAATCGTGTCCAGGTAATCGATCACTTGCTGTCGGGCGTCGGAAAGGCGTCGGACCTGCGTCATTGCGTGGTCGCCGTTGAGGAGCTCCCAGCCACCACCGAGCTTGCTTTCCCACCGCTGGGCGGTGACGATAATGCTCGTCATTTCTGTTTACTCCTTTCAATAGCCGCAAGGGCTTGTCGTGTTAATGCGGGCGACACTTCGCGGGTCTGTGTAGTAACAACTGTCTAAACTCGCTGGGCAATGCGATTGCGGTGATTGTCCGGTAGGTAGGGGTTGGCTGTGCTGCGAAACGCGGGCGGGGACCCCGTCGGTCCCCGCCCGCGCCTCAAAGCCGTGCGTCCCGTCGCTGCGGGAGGCTCGCTCTCAGTCGTTCATGAAATGACGCTCGTCCAGGATCTGTGCGCCGCCGCCCACCAGCGAGGGCAGGTGCTCGTTAGCGTGGTGGCCGCAGAAGTACAGCTGGCCACCCGACGGCATCGTCGCACGAACCCAGGCGCGAGCGCCGCAGGCGTCGCAACGATTCGCCGCGGTCAGCTGCGGCTCGTTCAGTACGGGGCGTTCAAGAGTCTGTGCGTTCATGCTTCCATCACACACCATCACCCCGCCGCGCGCACCCCTGTTCACCCGGGGCGCAATCGAGAGCTCACACGCCGACACATCGAAACGGGGGTGTGCAAACCCTCCCGAAGCAGCACCCAACGCGTCCCAAAATGGCACTCACCAGCGCGATCTGGCCCCGGCCTCGTCAATCGTGGAAAGCATCCCAGAACCTGCGCCACGCGCACCGGTGGCCCCAAACGGGCATGGCTCCACCTATGATGCACCTCGTGACTCCTACCGACGCATCCGACTACAACGCACGGCACCTCTCGGTCCTCGAGGGGCTCGAGGCCGTGCGCAAGCGCCCCGGCATGTACATCGGCTCCACCGACCACCGGGGCCTCATGCACTGCCTCTGGGAGATCATCGACAACGCGGTCGACGAGGCCCTGGAAGGCCACTGCGACACGATCGACGTGCGCCTGCACCCCGACCACTCCGCCTCCGTCGCCGACAACGGCCGAGGCATCCCCGTCGACATCGTCCCCGGTCAGGGCCTGACGGGCGTCGAGGTCGTCTACACCAAGCTCCACGCCGGTGGTAAGTTCGGCGGCGGCTCCTACGCGGCCTCCGGCGGCCTCCACGGCGTCGGTGCCTCCGTCGTCAACGCCCTGTCGGCGCGCCTCGACGTGCAGGTCGACCGTGGCGGTAAGACGCACGAGATGTGCTTCCGCCGCGGCGAGCCTGGCGAATTCGACGACTCGAAGCAGCGCACCCCCAACTCACCCTTCACGCCCTTCGTGGACGGCTCGACCCTCAAGACGGTCGGCAAGGTGAAGAAATCCCAGACCGGCACGCGCGTGCGCTTCTGGGCGGACTTCCAGATCTTCCCGTCGACCGAGGGCTTCTCGTGGGAGAACCTGCTGGCGCGCGCCCGCCAGACCGCCTTCCTCGTCCCCGGCCTGACCATCAACTGCTACGACGAGCGCGGCGAAGAAGAGCTCCACGAGAGCTTCCGCTTTGACGGCGGCGTCGTCGACTTCGCGAACTGGCTGGCCTCCGACGGCCCCGTCACCGACACGTGGCACATCACGGGCGAAGGCACCTACAACGAAACGGTGCAGGCGTTGGACTCCGAGACCGGGCACCTGCGCGCCACCGAGGTTGAGCGCACGTGCGAGGTCGACATCGCGCTGCGCTGGGGTATCGGCTACGACACGACCGTCCAGTCCTTCGTCAACATCATCGCCACCCCCAAGGGCGGCACCCACGTGACCGGCTTCGAGCAGGCGGTCCTCAAAACCCTGCGCGCCGCGATCGACAAGAACGCGCGCAAGCTCAAGGTCGGAGCGAAGGACGGGCGTCCCGAGAAGGACGACGTCCAGGCCGGCATGACCGCCGTCATCACCGTGCGCTTCCCCGAGCCCCAGTTCGAGGGGCAGACCAAGGAAACCTTGGGCACGCCGCAGATCCGCACCGTCGTCAACCGCGTGGTCTCCGACTGGCTGAAGGCGAAGTTCGCCTCCTCCAAGCGCGACGACAAGCAGCAGACCTCCCTCCTCATGGAGAAGGTCGTCGGCGAGATGAAGGCCCGTGTTTCCGCGCGCCTGCACAAGGAGATCTCGCGCAAGAAGAACGCGCTGGAAACCTCCTCGCTGCCCGCCAAGCTCGCGGACTGCCGCCTCGAGGACGTCGAGGAGACCGAGCTGTTCATCGTCGAGGGCGACTCCGCCCTGGGCACGGCCAAGGCCGCGCGCAACTCCCAGTACCAGGCCCTCTTCCCGATTCGAGGCAAGATCCTCAACGTGCAGAAGGCCTCGACCGCGGACATGCTGGCCAACGCCGAGTGCGCCAACATCATCCAGGTGATCGGCGCGGGCTCGGGCCGTACCTTCGACTTGTCTCAGGCTCGATACGGCAAGGTCATTCTCATGACCGACGCCGACGTCGACGGCGCGCACATCCGCACCCTGCTGCTGACCTTGTTCTTCCGCTACATGCGCCCGATGGTCGAGGCCGGCCGCATCTACGCCGCCGTCCCGCCCCTGCACCGCATCGAGGTCGCGGGCAAGGGACGCAAGAAGCGCGAGTATATCTACACGTACTCCGAGGACGAGCTGCATCGCAAGCTCGCCTCCCTGCGCCGGTCGGGGCGCACCTGGAAGGAGCCCATCCAGCGCTACAAGGGCCTGGGTGAGATGGATGCCGACCAGTTGGCGGAGACCACGATGGATCGGGCGCATCGCTCGCTGCGTCGTATCACGCTGGCCGACGAGGAGGCTCTGCGCCAGGCCGAGGACGTGTTTGAGCTGCTCATGGGTTCGACTGTGGGCCCGCGCAAGGAGTTCATTGTCGAGGAGTCTGCGGGGCTGGATCGTACGCGCATCGACGCGTAATCACGGGCAAAAATGCCCGTGCGCTGCACAAACGTTCATGCACGTTGCCCATATGTCATGCGCCAGTGTGACTAAAGGCCCGAATAGCCGGTAGGATATCTGCCATGACAGGACTTGCGCAGCGACTCACGCCGCCCGGGTCCGTCCCGTACCCGGGCAATCACCTCGGGTTGCGCTGGCGGCCCATGATCGGCGGCGATGCCCCCGCCGTGTACGCGCTTATCGCCCTGATCGAAGACGATGACAACGCCATTCGGCGCACCTCCGTCGACGACATCGCGGACATGATGGAGGGCGAGAACGGGCGCGACTGGGTCGACACCATCGTCGGCCTCGACGCGAAGCGAAACATTTGCGCGGTGGCATCCGTGCGCGTGCTGCGCGGTATCCATGAGGCTGCAACCGCCATCGTGAGCGCTTACATTCACCCGCACTGGCGTGGCCGAGGCGTGGGCCGAGCCCTGCTGTACTGGCAGGACGGGCGCGCTCGCCAGATGCTCGTCGAGGCATTCGGTGCCGAGTCCGAGGTCCCGGTGTCCATCTCGAACCTCGTTGACGCGCACATGACCGACCGTCGCCGCCTCTACATTGCGGCCGGTTTCTTTGCCAAGCGCACCTACCAGGTCATGTACCGTGACCTTGCTGGTGGCGAGGTTGCTCCGCAGCCGCGCCATGGCTACCGCGTCCTGCCATGGACCCAGGTTCCGCAGGAGCAGGTTCGTGCCATCCACATGGAGGCTTTCCAGCAGTCGTTCCGTTCCCCGCTGCGTGCCCTGTGGTGGGATGACGCGATGAATCACTTTGATCCGCGGTGGTCTTTCGTCGCTGTCGATTCCGAGGGTGACGTGGTCGGCTATGCGATGACGGGGCGCCCCGCGCAGCGCTGGGTGGCCACAGGTCGGCCCGAGGCGTACATCTACCTGCTGGGCGTCGCCGAAGCTCACCGTGGCCGTTCCGTGGCGACGGCTCTCGTGGGGCACACGGTCGCGGCAGCGTCGGCCTCGGGAGTGAGTCGGATCGGCTTGGATGTCGATATGTCGAGTCCCGACGGCGCGCATAATATCTATGAACACCTTGGCTTCGTTGATGAAGCCGCCGAGGTTTATTACACGATCGACCAGTAGAGTCGGAAGGAGACGAGCATGAGCATTCCTCTCGCGCAGCGAGCAAATGCCCCGGAGTTCGTCCCCTTCCCGGGCGAGCATCATGGGATCGAGTGGGAGGAGCTGACGCCTGCCCACCACACGGGTCTTGCTGCCCTGTTTGCTCGCATGGAGGCCCGCGATAATCCGCCGTATCGCACGAGCCCGGATGAGGTTGCAGAGATGCTCTCGGGTGCCTCGCAGTGGCGTGGCCTGGTAGGTATCGCACGGAGAGGAATCGCGGCGGGTCGCATCGTCGCCTTTGCTCAGGTGGTCCTGCGTTTCCCTGGGCGAGTGGAGTGCGTGTGCGTCGGGGGAGTGGACCCCGACTTTCGGCGCATCGGCCTCGGCAATGCGATCGTCGACTGGCAGGAGGGTACTGCCCGCCAGATGCTGGCCGAGGTTGAGGGTGATGCTCCCGCCCAGATCACCTGTCACGTCGAGACCGGCCAGGATGACCTCGAGGTGCAGCTGAAAGTCCATGGTTTCCGTTGGACGCGCACCTACTACGAACTGCGCGCTTCGCTCGAGGGACTGCCGCAGCTGCCTGGCCTGGGCTCGTACATGAGCATCGAGGCCTGGGGCCCCCAGTGGGAGGAACCTGCCCTGCGTGCGGCGAACCGCCTCAACGAGTCCGAGTGGGGTCGGCCCCCGCTCACTCAGGAGCAGTGGATGCAGGGGCGCACGGCCTTCGCTCCCGAATGGTCGTTCGTCGCCGTCGACCGCACGGGGGATCGCCCCCGCGTCGCCGGCTTCCTGCTGGCATCGTGTTACGAGCAGGATTGGGCGGCTCTGGGCTGGCGCGAGGGGTACATCGACCAGCTGGGCGTCCTGTCCCAGTGGCGCGACAGTCGCGTCGCGGACGCACTGATCCTGGCGTCGATGTGGGCGCAGAAGCGCGACGGCATGGACCGTGCGGGCACGGGCGTGGGCTCCGCGAACCATACGGGCGCGCTCGCCATCTACGACTACCTGGGCTTCCGTACGGTGGGCCAGACGAGGCTGTACGCCATCGAGATCTGACTGTCGTTTCGCATGGTGGACGTTTCCGCGCATTCCCTTGTGTTATCATCGTTACTTTTTCTTTGTCGGTGGGCGCTGTTCTTCCTTTTTCTTTTCAGTTTTCACGTAACCGCTCCCTAGGTCCTAATCGTCTGACCAATTAAATTCTTAGGCTCACTGCGGAGGACCGCGAGCGTCCTCGGCGCCACGCGCGCCCCATCTCCACAGTGCGGAGCCAGCATGACTACGAAGTCGTCAGCACCAACCAAGTCCATTCCGCCTCTGGTCATTCGAAGCGCCATCGTTGCCTCCCTCGGCGGCCTGCTCTTCGGCTTTGACACAGCGGTCATTTCCGGCGCGGAAGAAAAGCTCACCAAGCTCTACGCGCTCTCCTCCATGGGGGAGGGCATGATCGTTGCCATCGCAACCATCGGCACGATCTGCGGTGCCATCGTCGCCGGTAAACTCGCCGACCGCTTTGGCCGTAAACCCATCCTCTTCTGGATCGGCATTCTCTTCGGCGTGGGTGCGCTGGCCACTGCCCTGGCGCCTGTGCCTACCCTGGTGACAGCTGCTGACGGCACGGTCTCGGCCTCGTCCGCCTTCCCGATCACCTTCTTCATGGTGTTCCGCTTCCTGGGCGGCGTCGGCGTCGGCCTGTCCTCCGTGGTCGCTCCCATTTACACCGCCGAAATCGCCCCCGCCCGCGTGCGCGGACGCCTGGTCGGCCTGGTCCAGTTCAACATCGTCTTCGGTATCCTCCTGGCCTACGCCTCCAACGCGGTCATCCGCGAAATTGCGCACGAAGACACCGCGTGGCGCTGGATGCTCGGCGTCATGGCCGTGCCCGCTGTCTTCTTCCTGATTTTCCTTGCAACCGTGCCCGAGACTCCTCGCTGGCTACTTGCCCACGGCCACGAGGAACGCGCCGTCAAGATTTCTGAGCGCCTGACCTCTACGCAGGAGGAGAGCATCGAACAGATTGGCGAGATTAAGACACAGATCGCCGAGGATGCCGCTGGCGGCAAGGTCGCTTTCTTTACGCGCCGCTACCGCAAGGTCATCCTCATGGCCTTCTGCATCGCGATGTTCAACCAGCTCTCGGGCATTAACGCCATCCTCTACTACGCGCCCAAGGTCATGAAGCTTGCCGGTGGTGAACAGGTGCTCGGACCGGCATTCCCCTATGTCGCATCCGTCATTGTCGGCCTCATGAACTTGATTGCCACGATGGCCGCCCTGACCGTCATCGATAAGCTTGGTCGCCGCCAGCTCATGATTGTTGGTTCCATCGGCTACCTCGTGTCGTTGGGCTTCCTGTCGGCCATCATGTTCGCCTACAAGGGAGGAGCATTCGAGGAAGGAAGTGCTGTCCCGGTGTGGCTGATCCTGATTGGCCTGCTTGCCTTCATCGCCTCTCACGCGTTCGGTCAAGGGTCCGTTATCTGGGTGTTCATTTCGGAGATCTTCCCCAACCGTGTACGCGCGCGCGGCCAGTCCCTCGGTTCGCTCACACACTGGGTCTTCGCCTTCATTACCACCTACGCGTTCCCGGTGCTCACGGATAAGCTCGGCGGTGGATTCGCATTCGGGCTGTTCTTCCTCGCGATGGTTGGTCAGCTATTCTGGGTCCTGAAGGTGATGCCCGAAACGAAGGGCATCCCGCTCGAAGAAATGGAAGAGAAACTGGGGTTGACGAATGACTAGAATCGTGAACATCGGGGAAGCTCTCATCGATGAGATCACCCGCCCGAACAGTGAACCCGTCGAGGTCGTCGGGGGATCGATGCTCAACGTCGCAGCCGGACTGACCCGGCTAGGGCATGAATCCGAACTGGCAACATGGTTCGGCCGCGATGCCCGCGGCAACAAGGTCCGCGCTCACGCCGAAGCGGCGGGGGTGACCCTGACTCCCGGCTCCGATGGGGCTGACTTCACGACGGTCGCTCATGCGACCCTTGATGAGCGAGGCCGTGCCACCTACGAATTCGATCTGTCGTGGGATGTGCCCGCGGTGGAGGATCCCGACAGTGTCGGGCACGTGCACACCGGCTCGTACGCAGTTGTCCTTGAGCCCGGTGCCGACAAGGTCCTGGCGGCTGTCAAGCGCCAGGCCATCCGCGGTACCGTCTCCTACGACCCGAACATCCGCCCCGCCCTGCTCGGTACTCCCGACGAGGCCCGCCCGCACATTGAGGCGATCGTGGCCCTCTCGGACGTCGTGAAGGCGTCGGATGAGGACCTGGAGTGGCTGTACCCGGGCCGCCCCGTTGAGGACGTTATCCGCGAGTGGTCGCAGTCCGGTCCGTCGCTGATCCTGTGCACGCGCGGCCCCTGGGGCGTCTACATCAAGGCGGCCGCCGAGCGCGACATGCTCGTCGTCGACCCGCTGGACGTTGAGCTGGTGGACACCGTGGGCGCGGGTGACTCGCTCATGGCTGGCCTGATCTCGGGTCTGGTGGATGCGGGTCTCCTGGGCTCGGGCGAGGCGAAGCAGCGTCTGCGCGAGGCCTCGTGGGATCAGATCCTGCCCGCCATCCACCGCGGCATCATCACTTCGGGCATCACTATCCTGTACCAGGGTGCATACTCGCCCACGCGTGACGAGGTAGCCGACATCCTGGCTGCCGATCGGACGCTGCGGGGCTGACAGGAAGCATCCCTGAACGAATGGGTGTGGGCCCGGCCAATCGGCCGGGCCCACACCCATATCTGCCGGTCTGTGGTCGCTGTGCGGTCTTCGGACACGCTTGTCAATGTGAACAAGTGGTCATATGCTTGCAGGGGTCTCATAGTGTTCCGTGGAACACGTCATTTTCGGCCTTGGTATTCGTGGAGGTGACGCGTGGCTGACGTTGGCTTTGACTCTGATAAGCATGCCCAAACAAGCGGAGATATGGAGAAGGGGGGGGCAATCGCTCACTGACTCCTCTCAGGCGATCAGTCGATTGATCGATGCTCAGAAGGCGTCATACTGGTCCGAAGAGGCGGGGTTTCAGGCGATGCGCCGCTCGTTGATTGCATATCTGCGGACTGAGAAAGACGTCGTCTCCAACCAAAAGGTCCGTTTCCAGAAATTTGATGGCGACGTCAATACAGCTGTGAGCGCTTTTGAAGCCGCCGAGCAGGGTAACGCCGATGAGCTCGCTCGGATCCTCGCTTCTATGGACCCGCAGCCTGCAGGCTCACCCTCATCCCCTGCGACGCAGGCACCCTCGCAGATCGCGGGCGGGGGCACAACACAGTCTGGAAATGCCAACGGTGCTGCGACGCCTAGCGCAGGTAGTAGTAGTTCCGGCGCCGGCACAAGTCCCACGCAGAACGCGCCGTCTGAGGTCTGAGAAAGAGAGGAATCATCATGGTTGATAGCCCCATGTACGACCGACTCATGCGCTTGGTCGCCGCCATTGAGAGCGCCTCCGCACTCGATGCCTCGGACGATGAGCACAACACGATCGTGTGCGGCCTGAACGAGGCCAATAACGTCACGCACCACATGCGCTCCTACCAGGGCTTCACGGGTGAAACCGGCGATCAGATTGATGCGTGGACCGACGCGACGATGAAGCAGGTCCAGGGAATCAAGGAGAACCACAACACCGCGATGGAGTACTACGTCGAGGCGCGGCGAGCCATGAGGCATATTCGTGAGGAGGCGCAGCAGCTTTCGCCGACTCTCATCGACTCCAATCTGCAGAAGCTCGCTGACGCGACGCACGTGGCGGTACCCGTCGTGAAGTACCTCGGCCCGTTCGGTGAACCGATCAACACGGTCGCTGTGTCGGCCGATGCCTACTTCCAGGCGCTTATCGCTCAGGCCAATGCGCAGCGGGAGGTCGCGGCGACGGACATCCTCGAGCGAGCGAATAATACGATGCAAGGCTTGGCGGATGGTATTTCCGCTCAGACGCAGCAGCTCGATGATCCTGGCGCACACCAGTGGTCCGGGCAAGGACCGTCAATTCCTTCGATTCGTAACGACATCGAGAATGGATACCTGAACGTCTCTCCACACGCGCCTGGCGTGTATCCCGGAGATCGCGATAGTGACTACGGGCGTTCCGATCTGCGTGGCACGGGTTCCGGCCTCTACGCGGATGGCTATGACGAGGGTGGACCTGTCAACGGTCGTGTCATGTCCTCGCCCCGCATCCCGAACGAGTACATAACCGAGGGAGAGGCCGGCTCACGACTGAACCCCGTCACCGACCCGCAGGATCTTATGCGTATGGACCTGCTGCACACGCGGGTGAATGGCGATCGGCACGCGAACGGAACGGTAGGAGGATACACGCCCGCGCCGCCCGTCGATCGCTACCACCCTCTGTGGAATGTGAACGGCGGACCGGGTAGTGAGGCAGCGCTTGCGGCCCGTATGGGTGGTGCCGGCGTTCTCGGGGCAGGTGCTCTGGGGATGGGCGCCGCCTCGCGCCTCGGGGCTGGAGGAATGAGTGCGCTGGGGCGTGCGGGTGCTTCCGGCGCATCTGGTAGCGGTCTATCGGGAGCGGCTGCCCTTCGAACGGGATCCTATTCAGGCCCGGGATATGGAACGTACAAGGCTCCTGCCACCGGTGGTGCAGGGAACGGTGCCAGTGGAACGACCGCCGCCCCCGGTGGATCCGTCGGCTCCGGTAAGGTCTCGGCCTCGGGAGGCGCTGGTCAGGGGAATGCTCGCGGTGCCGGTGGCTTCATGGGTGGAGCCGGTGCCGGTGGGGCTGGCGGTAAAGACGATAAGAAGAAGTCGGCGCGTCGCAAGTACACGCCCTTCCGCTTTGACGATGATGGAGATGAACTGCCCGAGGGCTACGTGAATCCGATGTCGCAGACCTACGGGTCGGATACGGACTTGAGCCCCGCCCCGCGAAAGGACGATGGATGGGATCCGCGCCAATGGTAGAGCAGAGACGAGCGCCTCGTAAGCGCAGGCACGCATGGGGAGCTTCGGCTGCCGCCCTCGTCGTTGCTGCCGGAGTTACGACGCTTCCAACCACTCCATCCCGGGCAGACAATACGATCACCGCGGCGGACCAGCCTTACTTCGCGTATTACCACCTGGATCAGGCCAGGGCAAAAGGGTACACGGGTAAAGGCGTAACAATTGCGATGATCGATGGGCCTGTTGAGACGACGGCTGCAGAACTCACGGGCGCGTCGATTCAAGAACGGGAGACGTGCACGATTAACTCGTCGCTCGCATCGAAAAGCCACGGTACTTCAGTGGCCTCAGTTTTGGTCTCTGGAAGCTATGGCGTTGCACCAGAAGCCACACTTTTGACGTACCGTACTGGTTCTAAACAAGATGGTGATCAGCCATCATCCGATTGCTCGGATAACGGTAAGCATTTGAAATACGGTTATTCCTGGTTGCTTAACGCAGCCATGAATGATGGTGCGCAAATTATTAATGTCTCATCCTCGAGTACCTCTCAGGAAGATCCCCTTAAATGGGCAATTGCACGATCCATGGTTCAAGGAACGATCGTTACGGCTTCTGCAGGTAACGGCGGAGCAGATGATAATGCGACCTCGTTGTCGCAGTGGTCTGGCGTAGTAGGTGTTACTGCTATTGGAACTGATGGTAATCGTCAGGATTATTCGTCGTGGGGGCAGGGAGTAACAACAACGGCGGTCGGTGGGCCGCTGTCTGTGCATGATTACGACACTGGGCAGATTAAACAGGTGTCAGGTACGTCGGTATCTGCGCCCATTGTCGCCGGCGTCCTAGCGCTCGCCCGCCAGAAGTGGCCGAACGCGACCTCCAATCAGCTGCTCCAACTCCTGGTAAAGACGGGACTGAACCCCGACCACACCTGGAATCAGTACACCGGCTATGGCGGCATCGATCCGGGGGCGATCCTCAATACGGATCCCACGACGCTACCCGACGTCAATCCACTCGCTGACAAGGGGAATGGATCGAGCCCGACCCCCGACGAAGTTCAGCAGTATGCGGACGGCGTCGTCAGTCCCCTCCAGATTGTCAACGACAACTCGTATTCTTACAGGGGCTTTGACGAATCCTTGATCACCGATCCGATGGTCACGGTTCCCACGCATCTGGGAACCAGCCCCCGCTATCACGCGAAATAAGCGCGCACGCACAGCTGACAAAGCGGTGGGGTGGCCGGGAGAAATCCCGGCCACCCCACCACTTAAACGACAGGGGCGCGTCAGCCAATCGACGCGATCGCGAAGGTGATCGGCACGCCCGAGCCATCGCGTCGCTCGTCCTCCGCGGGCAGCTCGATGGGAGAACCGTCCGCGGACGCTGCGCGGCCCGGCTTCGTTCCCACCCACGCGATGTCGAGCCGATCCTCGCCGCGCAGGAAACGCTGGCAGCGCACGCCCTGACCGCCTCGACCCTTCGCCGGGTAGCAGCCGAAAGGCGTCACCTTCACGGTCGTCTGACCCGTACCCGGCAGTGCGCCCAGCGCCGCCGCAACCGTCACGACGACCGCATCGATAGGTGCCTCGACCACCCAGAAGCCCAGGGCCTCGGCCCCGGCGTTTAGTTTCATGCCCGCCATGCCGCCGGCCGTGCGACCCTGCGGGCGTACCTTCGCGGCGGGGGTGCGCAGCAGCTGCGCGTCCGACGAAATAAACACGAGATCCGCCCCGTCCGAGCAACGATCAAAGCCCACGAGACGGTCCCCGTCCTCCAGGGCGATGACCTCCCACTCGTCGCGCTGAAGCACATCCGGGCGCAGGCGCTTGACGGTTCCACGGGCCGTGCCCATGGCGACGACGTCCGTACCCTCGGGATCAAGCAGACCCACCGCGGGAACATCCGTGTGTAGCAGCAGAGACGCGGGCATAGCGCCCGCCAGCGACAAGCCCGTCTCGAAGCGGGGCAGCGCCGGCAGGTCCACGACGTCAATGCGGTGTGCGAGACCGTCCTCCGTCACCACCGCCACCTGCGAGCGCGCCGTCGACGGCAGCTGCACGCGCCATCCGTCCGATGCTGCGCGCGGCCCGGGCTCCAGCGGTTCCCCGCCCTCCACGCGGGCGAGCGCGCCCGAGGAGGACAGGACCACCACACATGGGTCGTCGGGAATCTGCAGGTCGAGGCCCTTACCGGAACGTGACACCGACGGCAGGGCCGCCAACGCAGCGTCGTCGGCGGCCGCGGCCGCCGCGCCCACGGGCGTGCCCGTCGAGGCCAGCAGCAGCGTGCGACGGGGCGTGCCCAGGCGATCCGAAACTTCGCGCAGCTCCTTCTTGACGAGTGCGCGCAGCAGCTCCGGATCCTCCAGGATCTCGCGCAGCGAGGCGATTGCTGCCATGAGCTCATCGCGCTCGGTCTCCAGCTCGATACGCGAGAACTTCGTGAGGCGGCGCAGGCGCAGCTCGAGGATGTAGTTGGCCTGGGCCTCGGACAGGTCGAACGCCGTCATGAGGCGCTCGCGCGCGATCTCCGCGTCGTCGGAGGACCGAATAATCGCGATGACGTCGTCAATGTCCAGGATCGCGATGAGCAGCCCCTCGACTAGGTGCAGGCGATCCTCGCACTTCTTCAGGCGGAAGCGGCTACGGCGCGTCGTCACGTCCAGGCGGTGATCCAGGAAGACCTGCAGCATTTCCTTCAGGCCCAGGGTGCGCGGCTGGCCGCCCACGAGCGCCACGGCGTTGATCGAGAAAGAATCCTCCAGTGGCGTGCGCTGGTAGAGCTGCTGAAGCACCGCCTCGGGGTTGAAACCGTTCTTCACCTCAATGACCAGGCGCAGGCCGTGGATGCGGTCGGTGAGGTTCTGGACCGAGGAAATGCCCTTGAGGCGTCCCGCGTTCGCGTTTTCCTTGATCTTCTCAATGACCTTTTCGGGGCCCACCATGTAGGGCAGCTGCGTGACGATAATGCCCATCTTGCGGGCAGTCACGCGCTCGATCTGGACCTTCGCGCGGGTCTTAAACGCGCCTCGACCCGTCTCGTAGGCTTCCTTGATCCCATCGAGACCCACGATGACGCCGCCCTCGGGCAGGTCGGGACCCGGGATGTAGCGCATGAGGTCAGCGACAGACGCCGATGGGTTATCCAGCAGGTGGATAGCGCCCGCGATTGTCTCCGACAGGTTGTGCGGCGCGATGTTCGTCGCCATGCCCACCGCGATGCCCGAGGCGCCGTTGACCAGCAGCTGCGGAAAAGCGGCCGGCAGAACGTCCGGCTGCATGAACTGGTTGTCATAGTTGGGGACGAAGTCGACCGTGTCCTCGTCCAGACCGGTCACCAGGTCCAGTGCGGCGGGCGCCATGCGCGCCTCGGTGTAACGCGCGGCGGCTGGGCCGTCGTCTAGAGAGCCGAAGTTACCGTGCCCATCGACCAGGGGGACGCGCAGGTTAAACGGCTGAGCGAGGCGCACCAGGGCCTCGTAAATCGCGGAATCGCCGTGCGGGTGGAGCTTACCCATGACCTCGCCGACGACGCGCTGGGACTTCACGTGCCCCTTGTCGGGGCGCAGCCCCATCTGATCCATCTGGAACATGATGCGGCGCTGGACGGGCTTGAGGCCGTCGCGCGCGTCGGGGAGCGCGCGAGCGTAGATCACGGAGACGGCATACTCCAGGAAGGACCCGCGCATCTCATCGGACACGTCGATCTCTGTGATGTTCTCGTCCTTCTCAGGGATGTCGACGACCTGGTCCTTCTTAGCCATACGCGCAATTATTGCGCGGGTCGGCGCTCATTTCGACTGGCGCGCCGCTTCGGGGCACAATTGGAGGATGGACACATGGACCCGTATCGAACGTGGGGGCTTCTATCCCAAGGCGGTGCAGCGTGCGCTGCGCCGAGCACTGGGCGCCGCGGAGCCATTGGCGACGCTGTGCCAGGTGGACACGGGCTTCGACCGCGGGACGGTCTTCCGTCACCTCACGATTGCGTCGTTGACGGATCGCGCTATCGTCCAGCTGCACGTCGATGAGATGGACGCGGGTTCGGCGACGATCGCGACCGCTGTGCACCGCGTGGGAGACATCGCCGGGTACTCCACGATGGAGGTCTACACCGACCCCGAGAACGCGACCGGTCTGTCCGAAATGACGATCGCGCTGGACCTGAAGGGTGCGCGCCACCTCGAGCTTGAGCCCGCCCGCTGTGACGACCCGAATTGCATGGCGGACCACGGTTTGACGGGCTCGTCTTTCCCCGACGACCTGACCTTCCGCATCTCGGCGGCCGCCGACGGGCAGGATGCACTTGACGAGGCCATGGTGTTCGTTGATCGACTGGCACAGCTGATGGGGACCCGCAGTGAGTGAGGGCCTGGGGACGCTACATCTGCCCGGAGCGGACCTCCCCGGTGTGGGCGACCCTCTCATCACGAACGTTGTCGCGGGTGGCCTCGCCTCGATCGACCCCGCCCTGCCTGGTGCATCAGTTCAGGCCGCCGCCTCACTCGGCATGGCGGCGGGGGCTGACCAGCTGCTTCTTATCCTCGTGGACGGCCTCGGATACGAGCTCATCCAGGAGTATGCCGGGCACACTCCGACGCTGCGCCGCATGCGAGACGATATCCGTTCAATTCACACGGTTGTCCCTTCAACGACGGCCGCGGCGATCACTGCGTTTGGGACGGGAGAGCGTCCGGGCACCACGAACATGGTGGGCTTTTCCGTTGCCTACGGCGGCGGCGTCATGAACCTACTGGCGATGGAGGGCGGACCGGCGCCCACCGAGTGGCAGCCGGTCCCCACGTACTTCGAGCGCCTGGCTGCCGCGGGTGTTGCTTCGGCGGTCATCTCACCGGCGCGTTTCGCTGGCTCCGGCCTGACGGGGGCGGCATTGCGTGGTGCGCGTCATGTGCCTGCAGAGACGCTCGACGACCGCGTGAGCGCCGCGTTGCGTGAGCTGCGCGCCGGCACGCCCGTTGTCTACCTGTACTGGTCGGAAATCGATCACGCGGGCCACGGATCGGGAGTCGGCTCCGACAGCTGGATCGGCGCCCTGGAAGAGTTCGACGCTGGCCTTGCGCGCCTGCTCAGGTCGCTTCCCGCCGGCGTGCGGACCGTCATGACGGCCGATCATGGGATGATCAACGTCGATGCGTCGCAGATCGTCGATGTCGCCTCCACCCCCGCGCTACGCGATGGCGTACGCGTCGTCGCTGGGGAAACCCGGGCTGTACACGTTCACACCGATGAGGGGCGCGCCGACGAGGTCGAGATGCGCTGGCGCGACGTTCTGGGGGAGAGCGCCTGGATCATCTCCCGCGAGGAGATCAGCGCCCTCATCGGTGAGGGCGACGGTGCATCGATCATCGGAGACTTCCTCGTGCTCGCACGAGGCCGTTGCGGAGTCGTCGACTCGCGCACGCAGAGCGCGTCTGCGATCGCGATGCCAGGTGTTCACGGGTCGCTCACCTCCACGGAAATGCGCATCCCGGTCGTGGTTTGGTCCTAAGAATCCGCTGACATGCGGCAAGCGGCCGCTCTGTGCCAAGAGCGACCGCCTGCCGTGAGCGAGTCCTTAGGATTTCGAACCGAAGAGGATCTCATCCCAGCTGGGCACCGACCTGCGGTTTTTCTTCGAGGAAGCGCGGGCCATTCGCGAGCCGGTAATCCCCTGGGAGGGGACAGCCCCCGTTGCGCCTTCCTCGGCCTTGCCCGGCGCTGAATCAGTGGGTGCAACAGCTTTCATGGGAATTGCTGGGGTCTGCTGCTCCTCGGCCTGCGGCTCGCCTGCATTCTCCTCATCCGAGGAGGTGGGAGCTTCAGACAGCCACGGGAGGGCGCCCGACGAGGCCGGGGCCTCGCTCTTGGACGAGCGTGATGCGACGGGAATGGATCCCGTCGCCGTGGGGCGAGCTGACGGGATCTGGCCGGTCGCGGGGAACAGTCCGTCCTCGGCCGTCGGAGCCGGCACCTCGGCCTTCGTGCGTGCGGATGCAAGCGAATAGATGCGCGCAGAAATGGGGCCGGTGGAGGTATCGGGCTCGGTTGCCTCCGGCTCCTCCTCACTCGCAATTGCGGCGAGGTACTCGGCTTCCTCGTCCACCTCGTCATCCAGGTCCAGATCAATCTGCTGACGCTTACCGCGCGCAGCGTTGAGCTGATCGAGGATCGCCTCACGGTTACGGAGGTCTTCCTCATCCGGATCGGGGGCGGGAGCAGGTGCCGTGCGCGGCAGGGGCGTAAAGATCGATGCCGTCGGGGACGTGGACACCTGCTCCGTCAGCCACTGAGCTTCCTGGTCGATAGCCTCGAGAGAACCGGAATTCGACAGATGCCAGTGCGCAGCATGCTCGGCTGCGCCCTGCACGAACGTGACGATAATCTGCCAGGGCTCTCCCGCCTCGCGCGTCGCAGCCCACTCCAGGGAAGTGGGATCAACGCCACGCGCCGCCAGACGATCAACGACCAGATCGCCCATCGTCGGACCGCCCTCGCCGATGCGAACAGCGCGCGCACGCGTGAGCGCGTAGTCCTTTTCCGCCTGAACGGGAGCCTCGAAGCGCTCCACCGCGCTGACCTCCATCCCGTGCTCGGAGGCGATCTCCGCGGGGGTGGCGCCCGCACGCAGCAGCGCCTGGATGTCACGAGGAGCGAGAATCGGACGAGCGGGCGCAAGCTCCACCCGCGGACGGTCACGGCGCGTCGCGCCGCGGAGCTCGTCCGAGATCAACACCGAGTAGCGTTCACCCTGGGCATCGGTGAGCACCAGGGACTCGCCATCAGCGCTGGTCCCGAGCAATTCGAGCTCAATCATCACTTCCTCCTCATACGTCTAGGTCGAATCGTCTCAAATAATGCCGAGAATGTCGCGTAGTCGTGCGCGTGTCACACAAACGGTTGCACATTAGCCTCACAAGTGTTATCCTCCCTGCGCACAGACCGCTCGCGCGAACCGGCTCGAGTGGCGAAAGGGGAGAACCATGGCAACCGATTACGATGCGCCGCGCAAGAACGAAGACGAGGTCGCAGAGGACTCGATCGAAGAGCTGAAGTCCCGTCGCAACGACGCCGGCTCCGCGGAGATCGAGGAAGACGAGAACGAGGCCGCCGAGAATTTCGAGCTTCCCGGCGCTGACCTGTCAAAGGAAGAACTAACCGTTCACGTTGTTCCCCGTCAGGAAGACGAATTCACCTGCTCGCAGTGCTTCCTCGTGCACCATGCGTCGCAGCTCGACCACGTGGACGCCAACGGCGCCCCCGTGTGCACCGAGTGCGCGATGTGAGGTAGGACGATGTTCGGACGTAAGAAGAAGACCGTCGAAGACGAGATCGAAGAGGTCGAGGCCCTGCCTCGCCTCAGCGATGAAGACGCGGAGATCTGGAGTGAGCCCGGCCCTCGCAACTACGGTGAGGTCGACGCCTCCGAAGGCTACGTCGACATGGGATCGATCCTGTTCCCGGCGGTTCAGGGCATGCAGCTGCGGACGCAGGTCGCGGACGACGGCACGACCGTCCTGCAGATCCTCGTCGTGCTCGGCAACTCCGGCATCCAGATGAGCGTCGCCGCGGCACCCCGATCCGGGGGTGTGTGGGAGGAACTGCGCGAAGAAATCCGGAAGGGTTTCGAAGAGCAGGGTGCCAAGGTCGCCGACTATCCGACACGCTACGGCAACGAGCTGCTCGTCGATATGCCGATGCAGATGCCTGATGGTCGCACCGCGACCTCCCGCATGCGCATCATCGGTCGCGAAGGCGACCGCTGGTTTGCGCGCATCGACATCCTCGGCCCGGCTGCCGCGAACGAGGAAGCCGGTGTCGAGATCGAGAAGGTCATCGATCGCATCATCGTGCGACGTGATGACCACCCGCGCACGCGTCTGGAGCTTCTCCCGGTGCACCTGCCCGCGGGTGCTCAG
This sequence comes from Pauljensenia sp. 27098_8_83, assembly GCF_041432695.1. Taxonomy (NCBI): domain Bacteria; kingdom Bacillati; phylum Actinomycetota; class Actinomycetes; order Actinomycetales; family Actinomycetaceae; genus Pauljensenia; species Pauljensenia sp. 27098_8_83. The sequence goes on from NZ_JAPWAD010000006.1 coordinate 56,957, forward strand.
GAGGCCTGAGATGGCCTCGTGGATCACTCGGGTCGGCGCCGCGCTCGGCCTCGATAAGGATGCGCGTTCCCTGGATGCAGCTCTCGACGAGGATTCGGCGCGCGCCGCCCGCGGCATCACGCCTATCCGCGACGTGACGGACCGCTCTCACGCGCTCGTTTTCGGCACGCTCCTGGGCATGACCTACCCGCCCGAGGAGGGATCCCAGAGGGTCCTCGTCGCCACTCTCTACGACGGTACCGACACTCTGGAGCTGCGGTGGCCCGGCCGCACGTCTATTCCCGGACTCAGCGTCGGCCAGCGCCTAGAAGTTGAGGGCACTGTCGGGCGTACGGGGGATCGCCTCGTCATCATCAATCCCCTGTATCGCGTTATCGCAGGGGAAGGCTGATGCCGACCCCACGTTGGATGGATCAGGCAACCTCCGAGGACTTCTCCTGGTCAGACGCGCTCGGAGGTACGCGCGGCGTCATCGAAGCGACAGCTCCGGGCCTCGTGTTCGTGATCGTCTTCGTCGCAACGCGTGCCCTCGTACCGACGCTGGTTGCAGCATCGTGTGTGGCACTACTTGCCTGCGCGATCCGACTGGTTCAGCGACAGGGAGTCCAGCAGGCACTCTCAGGGCTTTTCGGCGTCGCGATCGGTGTCATTTTTGCCGCAGCCACGGGGCGCGGAGAGAACTACTTCGCATGGGGCATTGCCACGAACGTGGCCATGGCCTTTGTTTTCGCGTTGTCCGTCCTGTGTCGGCGAGGCCTCGTCGCTCAGTTCTACGGGCCACTGACGGGTCTGGCTCAAGGATGGCGGACCGACCCGGCACACGCGGACCTGGCGCGCAGGTGCAACCTGCTGACGTGGATGTGGGCGGGAATCTTCGCGCTGCGTGTTGCCGTTCAGGCGCCCCTGTGGCTGAGCGGCCAGGTCGCGGCGCTCGGCGTCGCCAAGCTGGTCTTGGGCCTGCCGCTCTTTGCCGTTGGCGCCTGGGCCACCTGGTGGGGCTTGCGCTGCTACTCCTCGTCTTCCGAGGATGCTTCGGATTCAGGAAAAGCGACCAACTGACGCAGTTTCGTCAGCTCCTCAGCGTTTGCGTCGGGTACGAGCAGGAGTAGCTCGTCCGCAGCTTCGAACACGTCATCGGCGCTCGGTGTGATGGGTCGGCCGTCGCGCAGGAGAGCGGCCAGCACAGAGCGCGGAGGCAACTCAAGGGAGTGCACACGCTTGCCGACAACCGGAGAATCATCCGGCAGGATGAGGGCATGCATGGACACGGCTGCCGTGTTGAAAGAGAAGAGACGCACCGGGATACCCACCGATACGGCTTCCTCCACGAGGGAGGTCATGATGCGCGGCGTCGACACCGAGACGTCTACCCCCCACGCCTGATCGAAGAGCCACTCGTTCTTCGGATTATTCAGGCGCGCGACGACGCGGGGGACCGCAAACTCGGTCTTTGCCAGCAGGGAGATGACCAGGTTCGCCTTGTCGTCGCCCGTGGCAGCAACCATCACGTCGGCCTCAGCCACGCCAGCGTCGCGCAGGGCATCGGGCGAACATGCGTCTGCGAGCACCCAGTCAGCGTCCGCGACCGAGGAAATACGCAGTTTTTCCGGCATGTTGTCGATCAGGGTGATGTCGTGACCGTGAGCGAGGAGCTCCAGTGCGACGCTGCGTCCCACCGAACCGGCACCGGCAATGACGATCTTCATGCTCACTCCTCCGTCTTGGGCGCGCTCGCCAGCTGATTGCGCAGCGTGGCCGTATCTGTCCCATTGATCGCAAAGTACAGTTGGTCGTGCTCCTGAACGACCAGGTCAGGCGACGCCGTACGAATCGACCCCAGGCGCGAGGTAAACGCGATTCGACATCCCGTCAGTTCCTCGACGAGCTGGAAGCTCAGGCCATACCAGGGCGCCGAGGGCGTTGCGTTGACGAGAGCGACCTCACCGGTCGGATGCGACCAGATCAGTGAGGCATCCGGCGGCAGCAGGCGACGCAAGACCGAGTCCGCGGTGCGCTGGACAGACGCAACAGTCGGAATGCCGAGGCGCTCATACAGGTAGGCGCGAGTCGGGTCATAGATGCGCGCAACCACGTGTTCAACGTGAAAAACCTCACGAGCGACGCGCGCGGCAATAATGTTCGAGTTATCACCCGATGAGACTGCCGCAAACGCGTACGCCTCCTTGATGTTCGCTTGACGCAGGCAGTCACGGTCCATGCCCACGCCCGTCACGCGACGGCCGGAAAAGTCCGGTGACAGGCGAGAGAAAGCCTTGGAATCCTGGTCAATAACCGCCACGGAATGACCCGCAGCGTCCAACGTCGATGCAAGGCGGGCACCGACGCGCCCGCAACCCATGATCACAAAGTGCACGACTACCAAACTACTCCGGTCCCGGCGTAATAGCCATGCGTGACGTTTCGACGTTCTCACAGCCAGGCAAGGTGGACTACGCTTGCTTTTCGTGACGAACTTGTTGGCCTACGCAAAGCGCGTGCTCATCGGACGCCCGATGCGATCGGACGCGATGGGCCACCAGCTTCTCCCCAAACGTATCGCTCTGCCGATCTTCGCGTCGGATGCGCTCTCGTCGGTCGCCTACGCGCCCGATGAAGTCCTCCTGACGCTTGCGCTCGCCGGATCCATGGCCGCCCTTCAGTCGGTCTGGGTGGGCGTTGTTGTTGCTCTTGTGTTGGCTGTCGTGGTCGCGTCCTACCGCCAGACGGTTCACGCCTACCCCTCAGGTGGCGGCGACTACGAGGTTGTGACCACGAACTTGGGTCGGTCGTGGGGGCTACTCGTCGCCTCGGCCTTGTTGGTCGACTACATCCTCACCGTTGCGGTCTCGATTTCGTCGGGCGCCAACTACATCACGACGGCAGTCCCCGCTCTCCTCGGCCACGAGGTTCCCATCGCGGTGGCGCTCGTCATTATTCTGGCGACTCTGAACCTGCGCGGTACACGCGAGGCCGGTGGCGCGTTTGCCGTGCCCACCTACCTGTACATGGGCGCGATCGGCCTCATGGTCGTCGTCGGTTTCGCGAAGATGGCAACCGGGCATCTGGGCGCGGCTCCGACGGCCGCCTACGACCTCGTTGCTGCCCCCGCTCACGCGGACGGCCTCGCCGGACTCGCGGGCGCTTTCCTCCTCATGCGCGCCTTCTCGTCGGGTTGCGCGGCCCTCACCGGCGTCGAGGCGATCTCTAACGGCGTGCCGATGTTCCGCCGCCCCAAGTCGCGCAACGCGGCCACCACGCTGGCGATGCTCGGCCTCATCGCGGCTTCGATGATGCTCTCGATCCTCGTGCTGGCCCGTGCGACCGGCGTGAAAATCGTTGACGACGCGGCGAGCCAGCTGACCTATCAGGGCGCGCCCGTCCCGGAGAAAACGCCGATCGAACCGGCGATCTCTCAGATTGCGTCGGCCGTGTTCGGACAAGGGTCGATCCTGTTCATTCTGATCACCGTCGTCACCGGCTTCATCCTGGTTCTCGCCGGTAACACGGCGTTCAACGGATTCCCGACGCTGGCCTCGGTCCTGTCTCGCGACTCGTTCCTGCCTCACCAGATGGTGCGCCGTGGCGACCGCCTGTCCTATTCGAACGGCATCGTGGTTCTCACCGTTGCGGCAGTCGCACTCATCGTTGGTTTCCAGGCACAGACGACGCGCCTCATCCAGCTCTACGTCGTTGGTGTCTTCATTTCCTTCACGCTCTCGCAGCTGGGCATGATCAAGCACTGGAACAGGCAGCTGCGTTCTCGCCAGTCCGGCCAGGCGCGCATGGCCGTCCTGCGCTCGCGCGCTGTTAACATTGTCGGCTTTATGATGACCGGCATCGTGCTGCTCATCGTGTTGGCCACGAAGTTCACGCACGGCGCGTGGATTACTCTGCTCATGATAGCGGTCGCGTTTGGCGTCCAGATTTCAATTCACCACCACTATGAAACCGTACGCACGCAGCTGCGCGTGGACGACTGGAACGCGCGCCGCGCCCTGCCGACCCGCGTGCGTGCCCTCGTCCTCGTGTCCTCCCTGTCGCGCCCCGCTATGCGAGCGATCGCGGCGGCTCGCGCGTCCTCGCCGACGTCGATCGAGCTCGTCTCCGTCGTCGCGGATGACGAGGAGGAAAACAAGATTCTGCGCCAGTGGAAGGCTTCCGGCGTTCCCGTTCCGTTGACCTTGCTGTCTGCGCCCTACCGTGACATCTCATCGGTGATCCTGCAGTACGTGCGCGGCCGCCGACGCGCGATGCCCACGGAGATGCTCGTCGTCTACATGCCCCAGTTCCTCGTGACCCACTGGTGGGAAAACTTCGTCCACAACCAGTCGGCGCTGCGCCTGCGTGCCGCGCTGCTGACCGTTCCGGGTGTCGTTATTACGATCGTGCCGTGGCAGCTCGGCGAGGACGATATCGTCGAGGGCCGCCAGCGTGTCAACGACCCGTTCTTGCGCGTCGGGGCATCGGCGCCGAGTGAGTCGAATGCCCGTACTGAACAGCCCGGCACGGCCAGCGGGGACGCCACCCCTGAGGAGAGTGCATGAGCCCCCGTTCGTCCCGTCGCCGTCCCTCCCCGCGTCGTCGTCACGCTTCTGCGCGTGCGCGCGAGGGGATTGGTGAGATCCTCCAGCTCACCGTCGGCGAACCCGCACACGGTGGGGCGTGCGTCGCCCGCGACGAGAGCGGGCGCGTCGTCTTCGTGCGCCACGCGGCACCCGGTGAGGTGGTCCGTGCAAGGGTCACCGCCGTTCAGAACAAGCTCGCGTGGGCGGACGCTGTGGAGATTCTGGAGCCCTCGCCTGATCGCGTGGAGTCCGTGTGGCCACAGGCCGGACCGGGCGGTGTCGGTGGTGGGGAGCTCGGTCATCTGACCCCGGCCGCGCAGCGTGAGTGGAAGTCTCGCGTGATCGCCGGGCAGCTGCGTCGGGTGGGTGGCGAGGCCCTGGCCGAGGCCGTGGATGCCCTCGGGGGAGTGTACGTCGCACCTGCGCCTGGCGACGAGGAGCCGCACGATCCGTTGACCGGTCGCCGCTCGCGCATCGACGTCGTCATCGATGCGGATGGTCGCGCAGGCATGCACGAGTTCCGCGGCCGCCGGGTGATCGCACTCGATGATATGCCGCTGGCTGTTCCAGGGATCCGTGAGCTCGGCCTGTTCGACGCGGATTCTCCGTGGCGTCGACTGTGGAAGCCGGGGGATCGGGTGCGCGCTGTCGCCCCGTCCGGTGGTGATCCCGTCGTCCTGATCGGCGATGACACCTACGCCGCGGACGGCGAGCGTATTGACGCCGACGTCTTGCGTTGGAACGTGCCCGTCGGCTGCGGCGTCGAGTCGTATGACGTGCGTCCCTCCGGTTTTTGGCAGACCCACGTGCGCGGCGCCGAGGTGCTCGCCAACGCTGTGCTTGCTGCTGCGTTCGGATCGGACGAGGCCGGGGCTGGCCGTGCGGTCATGGAGCTATACTCGGGTGCCGGCCTATTCTCCGTGCCGCTTACGCGCGCCGTCGGCGAGACCGGGCGCGTCGTGACGCTCGAGGGTGACGAGGCCGCCGTGCGTGACGCGGGCGAAAACCTTGCAGCCTTCGATTGGGTGGATGCGTTCGCCGGAAACGTGGATCGCGAGGGTGTCGTCGATCTGTCCGGCCAGCTCGGCGCTGTGCCCGACGTGGTCGTGGCGGACCCGCCGCGTGCCGGCGCCGGTGCCGAGGTGTGCGAGGCGATCGCTGCCACGGGTGCTCCTCGCGTCGTCCTGGTGTCCTGCGACCCGGCAGCGGGCGCACGCGACCTGCGCACCCTCACCGAGGCCGGATACGAGCTCGAATCACTGCAGGCGTGGGACCTCTTCCCGCACACCCACCACGTGGAGATGGTGTCGGTCCTGAGCCGCTGACGACAGCTACTTTTCTCTACAATTCCGCATGCAATTCCCTTACTAACCGCATCAGTCTGATATGAACTGACACCGCCGTTGTGGGAATTGCATGCGGATTTTGTGCGCAGTCCGGCTGAGCTGTGTCGCACTGTGTGATCGGCAGGTATCGGGTTCTCGCCGCTAGTTGTTCTTCCTGCGCTCAAGCATGCGCGAGCCCCACGACGTCTGCGTGCGCGCCTCAATAGCACGGCGCTGATCGCGGTACATGCGATCCACCAGATCGCGCTCGGACACCCAGCCAACGACACGTCGATCAACGTCCACGACCGGCAGAGCCTGCAAGCCGGTACGCCGCAGCGCCCCGAGAACCTCGGACGGAGGAGCGGAGGCAGCCACGGCCTCGTCGATGAGAGGCAAATCTGCCAGGGGAGCATCCAGAGAACCATCCTTCTGCGTCATCTCAGCCAGGCGCAGCGAGGACACGAGGCCGACGAAACGCCCTTTGTCGGATACGACGGGCAGGACCGTCTCCCTCGTGCGGCGCAGGGCGGCGATCGCGGATGCCGCACTCGTTGTCGAAACCAGCGTCTCGGGGGCCTCCAGCATCCACTCGGACGCCGCGCGGGTACCCAGCAGAGTGCCCTCGACCGGGTCGTCAAGCACGTCACCGCGGCGGCGCAGCTTCTCCGTGTAGATCGTCGCGCGCGTGAGGAAACGCGACGCGCCCGTCGCGATCACGACCGCGAGCATCATCGGCAGGATGAGCGAGAACTGACCGGTCATCTCCACGATGATGAGCACGGCCGTCATGGGGGCACGTGCGGCGCCCGCGAAAGCGGCACCCATGCCGACCACGGCAAAAACACCAACGGGAGAATCCGAGAGCGGAGAGACGATGTTCCCGAAGGCCGCACCAGCCATGGCACCGATGAAGAGCGTAGGGGCAAAGACGCCGCCCGAACCACCCATACCGATCGTGAACGACGTGTAGACGGCGCGCCCCAGCATGAGGGCAAGAAGAAATGCGATCGAGAAGTTTCCGGCGATCGCCTCCTCCTCCAGCGGATATCCCGAACCGTACATGTACGGGAACGCCACGAGAGCCACGCCGAGGGCGAGACCGAGGACACCCGGACGCGCCCACTCGGGTAGATGCGTGCGTGCCCACACCCAGTCAATCGCGTCCTCTGAGGCATACAGGAGCTTCGAGAAACCCAAGCCGCACAGGCCAGCGATGAGACCGAGAACAGCAACCCACCACATGTCCGACATCGACGCGAACGTCAGGTTGTCGGCGACGCGCACGACCATCTCGTCGCCCTGGAGGAGACGCGCAACCACCGACGACGTGACGGCTGAGAGGACGACGAAACCAAAGGTCTCGGCCGTGAATTCGACGAGAATAACCTCAAGAGCGAAGACGGCACCCGCGAGAGGCGCATGGAACGTGGCCGCGATGCCGGCCGCCGACCCGCACGAGGCCAGCAACACCACGCGGGAGACGGGCATATGCAGCCACGAGGCAATAGTGGAACCCAGCGACGCTCCGACCTGAACGATTGGGCCCTCGCGGCCGGCGGACCCACCCGAGCCGATAGTCAGTGCCGACGCAAGGATCTTCACGATCGCAACGCGTCCCGGGATGCGCCCACCCTTACGACGCACAGCGAGCATCACCTCGGGGATGCCGTGGCCCTTCGCGGAAGGCGCGAAGCGCTGGATCAGCGGTCCGTAGAGGAGACCAGCGATAGCGGGGGAGAGGAGAAGAAAGAGCCACGGTGCCCACCCCCAGACGCCGTGCGACTGGCCGATGTGGGTCGTGTACTCGTCGAAACCTGTCGACACCCAGGTCCATGCGCGAATCGCTAGGTTAAACAGGACGGCTGCCGCGCCGACGACGCCGCCAACGAGTGCAGCGGCGACGCCGAGCAGGGAACGATGCGCGGCGACCGTATGGCCGACGCGTAAGCGAGTCCCCGCAGCCGGTTCCTCTGACTGCGGGGACTGTGCTGTATGTATCACAGGTTTGCGATCTCCACGTGAATGGGGGCGTCAGTGGCGATGCCCCAGATGGTCCGGTAGAAGGACAGCTCCGACTGCCATGCATCCTTGATGTTGATGGCCGAGCGGAAGCGGTGCCCCTCACCCTGATACAGCTTGAGGGCAACAGCATTGCCGTTCGCCCGCAGCGCGTCGTACATTTCCTGGGCCTGCGAGGCGGGGACCACTGGGTCTGCGGTGCCCTGCAGGAGCATGAGGGGTGCCTTGATGTGAGACACTCGGTTGATCGGCGAGCGCTGCGCCCACACCGGATCCGACCTATCGTCTGTACCGAGCAGAATGTCGTCGTAGTGCGACTCAAACTTGTGGCTGGTTTCGGCCAGCTTCGCCAGGTCCGCGATGCCCGAGAAAGACGCGCCAGCGGTGAACACGTCGGAGGACGCCAGCGCGTTGAGTACGGTGAAGCCACCGGAGGAACGGCCGCGGATCGCGATCCGCTTGGGATCGACGCGCCCCAGATCAACGAGGTACTGGGCACCGTCGATGCAGTCCTGAACGTCCATGACGCCCCAGTGGCCGTTGAGACGCTGACGGTAGGGACGCCCGAAGGAGGTCGAACCGCGGAAATTCACGTCTAGAACAGCGAAGCCGCGGCTGGTCCAGTACTGGAACGGTACCTGCAGGCCGGGTCGTGCTGCCTCGGTCGGGCCGCCGTGCACGTTCACAATGAGGGGCGGAAGCTCGCCCTCAGGCGCGGTGAAATCGGGGTTCACGGGCGCGTAGTAGAAGCCGTGGGCCTCCTCGCCATCCGAGGTCTTCCACGTCAGCATCTCGGCCGTGGAGACGAGCGCTGTCGGGACCTCGGCCTCCGACGACGGACGAAGCACCTTGGTCTTGCCGCGCGACACTTCGATGATGGCCGGCGTGTGGGTCGCGGAGTCAGCAAGGAAAACGACACGGCCGTCAGCGGCTGCCACGTTGCCGATGGGCCACCAGCCGGTCGCCCACTCCTCGGCCATGCCATTGTCGATACGAACGGTTCCGATGTGCCACACCTGCTCCTCGGTCCACGAACACACGAGGTAGTCGTTGTCGTAGTTGTCGTAGGAGTGTAGGCCGAGCTGCCAGTGCGGGTGCGAGAACGCGCAGTGTCCGGGGTGCAGTGCACGGGTGCGCAGCCTGGAGGTCCACGCGTTTGCGTCCTCGCCTTCCTTCCACACGAAGCCCTGGGTGCGGTAGAGGTTTGCCCAACCGGAGGAATCGTCGACGTGGATCAGGTCACCGTCAAGGGTCCAGCGCGGCTCGTAGACACACACGTCAGAGCGATCCACCAGGATAACCTCCTGGTCGATGGTGCCCTCGAAGGTGAGGGAGGCGACGCGCAGCTGGGAATACGTCCACGGCATGTTCGGGTGGTTCCAGGTGATCCAGGCGATCTTCGTGCCGTCCGGGGACACCGTGGGAGCCTGCGCGAAGTCGGTGCCCTCGAACACCGTGATGATTGCGCTGTCATTACGGGCGGCGGAACCATCGAGCGGAATGGCGACGATCTTGTTCACGGGTTCGCCCGGAGCTGAGTGGTCCTCGGCGACTGCGTACACGAGTTCGCGCACGTCGGCGATCCAGAAGTCGCCGTAACGGACCTTCGACAGGGTCGTGAGCGGGCGCACGACGCGGCGCGGATCGGCCGTATCAAAGGCGTACACGCGGCCATCGGTCTGATCGGAGAAGACAATGACGCCATGGTGAACGGCATACGCCTTACCGCCGTACTCGTGCACGCGTGTGCCGACGTCGGGCAGGCGAGAACCATCGATCAGGGGCAGAACCTCACCCGTCTCGCCCGTTGCACGACGGCGCAGCAACGTGCCGCGACCGCCCTGGAGTGGATGTCCTTCAACCCAGTAGGTATCGGGTCCGTCGACACGAACCTGGGAAAGCGTGACCGAACGGGCGGTGAAGGAATCGCCCGAGATGGGGGACTCCCACAGGCCGTGGGGTGCGACGGTGACGGACATAGTGCCTCCTTGAGCGGTACGGCGAGCCAACAGTGTCTATCTTAGTGCGCGTGCTTGTCGCCTGCGCGGGTCGAAGGCTGCTGACATGCACTTTGATCTGTAGGTGAGACGCTTCGGCAACTACACTGGTTGCTATGTCTGGAACACGAGAGTCGCGCGACCTGCTGTCGCGCTGCAGCGCACCGCGTGAGCTGCGTCGCCTGGAACGCGCGCAGCTGGACGATTTGGCGGCGGAAATTCGCGCGTTCCTCATCGACAACGTGTCGCGCACGGGCGGGCACCTTGGCCCCAACCTGGGTGTCGTCGAGCTAACGATCGGTTTGCACAGGGTGTTCCGATCCCCGCAGGACACGATCGTGTTTGATACGGGTCACCAGGCGTACGTGCACAAGCTCCTGACGGGCCGTCAGGATTTTTCATCGCTACGCTGCCCGGGCGGGTTGTCGGGCTATCCGTCGCGCGCCGAATCTGAGCATGACGTTGTGGAGTCTTCGCACGCGTCCGCGTCGATCGCGTGGGTGGATGGTATTTCGCGGGAAAAGCACCGCCGGGGGAACCGCACGTGGACGGTTGGTGTCATCGGCGATGGCGCGTTGACCGGCGGCCTCGCATGGGAGGCACTCAACAACATCGCGACGGCGAAGAATCGTCGCATCGTGATTGTGGTGAACGACAATGGGCGCTCGTATGCGCCGACGATCGGTGGACTCGCCGATCACCTCGATGCTTTGCGTACCTCGGCGGGTTACGAGAAGGCGCTTGCCTGGGGAAAACAGCATCTCCTCAGTCACGGCACGCCCGGCCGCGCGGCCTACGACGCGTTGCACGGCCTGAAGTCCGGCATCAAGGATGCGCTCATTCCCCAGGTGATGTTCGAAGACCTCGGTCTCAAATACATTGGGCCCGTCAACGGTCATGACATTTCTGCGGTGGAGACTGCGCTTCGCCGGGCGCGTTCGCTGGGCGAGCCCGTCCTCGTTCATATGATCACGGAGAAGGGGCGCGGATACACTCCCGCAGAGGAAGATATCGCAGATCGCTTCCACGCGGTTGGACCGATCCACCCGGAGACCGGCCTGCCCGTCGCTCCTGAGCGTTTTGGCTGGACCGGAGTGTTCGCCGATGAGATTTGTGCTCAGGCGGCGAGGCGCGACGACATCGTCGGCATTACCGCGGCGATGATGCGCCCGGTCGGTTTGGGTCCGATGCACGAGGCCTACCCGGGTCGCGTGATCGACGTCGGCATCGCCGAGGCAGAGGCCGTCGCCTCCGCAGCTGGCATGGCCTACGAGGGTGCGCATCCCGTTGTCGCGCTCTATGCGACGTTCCTGAACCGTGGCTTCGACCAGCTCCTCATGGATGTTGCTCTCCATCGTGCGGGAGTGACGCTCGTGTTGGATCGCGCGGGCGTCACGGGTGCGGACGGCGCGTCGCATAATGGCGTGTGGGATATTGCCATGTGTTCCCTGATTCCGGGCCTGCGTCTGGCCGCGCCCCGCGATGAGGACAGTCTGCGCTCACGTGTACGTGAGGCGCTCGACGTTGACGATGCGCCCACTGTCATCCGATACCGTAAGGGTTCTCTGCCAGAGCCTATGCCCGCGCTACGCACCGTTGGGGGAGTGGATATTCTTGTCGACGAGGCCGGGGATCCCTCATCCGATCGGGTTCTCATCGTCGGTACGGGGGCATGTGCGCCCGACGCGATCAAGGCCGCGCGCCGCCTGGTCGCCGACGGTGTGAGCGTGACCGTCGCGGATCCGCAGTGGATGATCCCGATCTCGCCCGATCTGGTGTCGCTGGCGGGGGAGTACGACTGTGTCGTGAGCGTCGAAGATGGCATCGTCCAGGGCGGTTTCGGTTGGTCGCTGCGCGATGCGTTGGCGGAGGCGCGCGTGCCCGTACGATGCCTCGGCGTCCCGCAGGGATTCCCCGAGCACGGTGATCGTGCAGCGATGATTGCCCGCTTCGGCTACGACGCCGACGGCATCGAGAGCGCCGTGCGCGAGCTACTCGAGCATATCTCCGCCCGGTAACGGGTCCTTGGTCAGACGCCGAGCGCGTCGCAAATCGGATCGAGCGTCAGGTCGATCTGCCAGTCGCGTGCACCGCGATTGACCATGCGCTCTTCGACCTCGTCGCCGGACGGGCGCGACGGGTCGAGGGGCGCCCATGCAAGGTATCGCTGTACCTGGGGAGCGAGCACAACCTCGGGTGCCAGCCCGAGACTCGACGCTACGGACGCGACTGCGTTGCGCACCGTTCCCAGGCGTGCGGCCGAGGCCTCGTCGATTCGGTTCCAATGACGGGGCTCCGGGATAGAGCCCGGCTGAACGGGTTTGCGCTTCGGCGGAAGTTCATCCTCCGTCATGGCGGCCACACTGGCGAGCGCGCGCATCCACTCGTCCTCGTACTGGCGGGCGACGGGGGAGCGGAACTCGCTGATGCTCATGAGGGCCCGCCTGTTACGCGGAGGATTCGACGCCGCGCGCACGAGCGCTGCATTACGCACGAGGCGCCCCGGACTCAGGTCGATGCGCTGAGCGATCGACTCGCGTGTCTCCCACAGGGCCTTAAGGACCGCGAGGCCGCGGCGCGACCGAATCTTGCCCGCGCCGGGTACCGAACGCCAACGATCCGGCTTAGGGGCGGGAGGAGTGACCGCCAGGGCGTGGGTGAACTCCTGCTGTGCCCACTCCCAACGGCCCATCTCATCGAGCCTCTTTGAGAGCCGGTAGTAGAGCTCGGTCAGCAACTCGACGTCAAGGGCCGCATAGCGCAACCACTCCTTGGGCAGGGGACGCACCGACCAATCCGATGCCTGATGATCCTTCACGAGGCCCAGGCCGAGAATCTGCTCGGCGACAGCCGCCAGTCCGAAACGCTCCAAGCCAATCAAGCGAGCGGCAATCTCAGTGTCAAAGAGAGCGGGGGGACGGAGCCCAACCTGGCGGAGATTCGGCAGATCCTGCAGGCAGTCATGCAAGAGCCACACGTCCTCCACACCTCTCTGAAGCACAGACAGGTCCGGTAGTGCGTGCGTATCGATGAGGAACGTGCCGACGTCCTCACGCCGAATCTGGACAAGGTAGGGGTCTGCGCCATAGCGGAACCCCTGCGCTCGCTCAACATCCACGGCGATCGGGGTTGAACCGGCGCTCAACGCGCGGGCCGCCACCTCAAGTTCCTTCTGGGTATCAATGACCGAGGGGGTACCCCCACGCGGCTGCGCGATAAGCTCCGGATTATCCGTATCGCCCTGCGGCAAGCCGCCGCCATTGTTGACCAGCACTCAGACTCCTTCGAGATGACGGGCAGGCACGATCCCTGCCGTCCGACGCATCACATCCGCCCAGCCGGACAGATGCTCACCAAGATACTCACTGTACGGCGTCCATGACGCGCGGACCTCGACGAATAGCGATGATCCGCGAAGCTCGAGACCGCCGAAGGCCTCACTGATTTCACGCGTCACCGTCCCCGTCATGTCGTGGAATCCTGCCCCTGCGCTCTCCATGCAGTCGAGCATCCAGCCCCAAATCCCCTCCGACAGCATCGGGTCGCCGATCATCTCAGCATCTATCTGGGTGCGCAGCTGGGAGACGATGCGGAAGGTACCGTTCCAGCCGATCTGCTCCACCGGGTCGTGCAGGATGACCATACGACCAGTCGACAGGGGCTGTCCGGCCTCGTCCTCGTCCGTGGTTCGCATCGCGAGCGCCGCCGTAAAGGGGGCCAAACGACGAGGTGGGGGGACCTCCTCGAGGAGGATGTGCGGCAGGTGGTCCGCCTGTCGCAGGGACAGCAGAGCCCGCATAAACTCCTCGGGCACCGCGTTTTCATTCACAAATCAAATCGTACGGGTGTCCACACGCCTTTTGGGCCAGACGCGCCGCCAACCCCCAGGTCGATAAGTAGTCGGTACGCGTACCTGGAAGTTGGCGGCCTGCATTGGTCGTCTAGAGCCCGCGCGGGTTGCGCAGGATAAACGACGTGCGTGGCTTGACGTGCACGACGTCGCCCGAGTGATACTCAGCGCGATCATCGTCGCCCGCCGTATCGACGACGGTGTGCCAGATTTGACCGTACTTTGTGTCGGGGAGCGTGAAATCGACGGGCTCCGGAGCAGCGTTCAGAAGAAGCAGGAAATCGTCGTCGAGGATCCGGCGTCCGTTCGCGTCGGGTTCGCGGATGGCATCGCCGTTGTAGAACACCATCGTCGATCGCGCCCACGGCTGGTTCCATTCCTCTTCCGTCATGTGAGTGCCGGCGGGGGTGAACCACTCAATTTCACCGAGCTCTGACTCGCCACCGCGCTGGGCCGGGCCTTCGAGGAAGCGACGCCGACGCATGACCGGATGATCGCGGCGCAGGTGGATGAGATGACGGGTAAATTGCAGCAACTGGTGATCGTTCTCGTCCAGATCCCAGTTGATCCACGAAATCTCATTGTCCTGACAGTACGCGTTGTTGTTACCGCGCTGGGTGCGCCCGAGTTCATCGCCATGGGCGATCATGGGCACGCCCTGGGAGAACACGAGGGTCGTCAGGAAGTTGCGCTGCTGTCGGTAGCGCAACTCGATGATGTCTGGGTCGTCTGTGTCGCCCTCTGCGCCGCAGTTCCATGAACGGTTGTCGTTCGCGCCATCCGCGCCGCCTTCGAGGTTCGCCTCATTGTGCTTCTCGTTGTAGGACACGAGGTCACGCAGTGTGAAGCCATCGTGCGCAACCACGAAGTTGATGGATGCCATGGGCTTGCGGCCCGTCGAGCCATACAGGTCCGAAGACCCCGCGAGGCGCGAGGCGAAGTCGGGCAGCGAGGAGAACTCTCCGCGCCAGAAGTCGCGCACCGTATCGCGGTACCTGCCATTCCACTCGGACCAGAGGGGAGGAAAGCCGCCCACCTGGTAGCCGTCTGAGCCCACGTCCCAGGGCTCAGCGATCAACTTGACCTGTGAGACCACGGGATCCTGATGGATCAGATCGAAGAAGGCGGATAGGCGGTCGACCTCAGCGAACTGTCGGGCCAGGGTGGAGGCTAGGTCGAAGCGGAAACCATCGACGTGCATCTCCGTGACCCAATAGCGCAGCGAATCCATGATGAGTTGCAGGACCTGGGGGGAACTCATAAGGAGCGAGTTGCCCGTGCCCGTCGTATCGAAGTAGTGCTGGCGGTCTCCGTCGACGAGGCGGTAGTAGGAGGGATTGTCGATGCCGCGGAAGGAGAGGGTTGGCCCCATGTGGTTACCCTCTGCCGTGTGGTTGTAGACGACGTCAAGGATGACCTCAATGTCGGCTGCGTGCAGGGCCTTGACCATTGCCTTGAACTCGGAGACCTGTGCGCCCGGTTCGTTCGTCGCCGCGTAGCCATAATGCGGGGCAAAATAACCGATCGTGTTGTAGCCCCAGTAGTTCGACAGCCCCTTCGCCTGCAGGGTTGTGTCGTTCGTGAACTGCTGGATCGGCATGAGCTCGACCGTGGTGATGCCCAGCTTCTTTAGGTGCTCGATGATCGCTGGATGTGCCATGCCGGCGTACGTTCCGCGCAGTTCCTCCGGGACTTCCGGGTGGCGCATCGTCATGCCCTTGATGTGGGCCTCGTAGATGATCGACTCAGAGTAATCATGGCCGGGGCTATGGTCGCCTTCCCAGTCGAAGAAGGGGTTGACCACGACGGAATGCATCGTAGCGTCGGCGGAGTCACCACCCTTGAGAGTGAGAGGATCATCGGCCTGATAGGACAGGAGGTCGAGTGAATCGGTCAGCTGTCCCTCGATAGCCTTTGCGTAGGGATCAAGGAGGAGCTTCGAGGCGTCGCATCGTAGACCGTTGTGAGGATCCCACGGGCCGTCAATGCGGTATCCGTAGCGCTGTCCGGCCCGCACCTGCGGCACGTAGACGTGCCACACGTAGGCGTCGACCTCCGTCATGGGGATGCGCATTTCATTGAGATCATCATCCAAGAGACACAGCGTCACAGACGTTGCAACCGAGGAGTAGATCGCGAAGTTCGTACCGGTTCCGTCAAAGGTGGCACCCAGGGGGTAGGCCTTGCCAGGTCGCGTTTCCATACCGTCAAGCCTCCCACGAATATGTCGAGACGGGCGATAAACCGTGCAAAAATGATCATGTGACTTGGATAACGGCTGTTTGGTTTTGCGTTCTGGGTGGATCGTCTGTTAAGGTTTTACCCGTTGCGAAGAACGGTTGACGTTCTGAGAAACGCGGATGTGGCTCAGTTGGTAGAGCATCACCTTGCCAAGGTGAGGGTCGCGGGTTCGAGTCCCGTCATCCGCTCGGGCGATTGGCGCAGCGGGAGCGCGCTTCCCTGACACGGAAGAGGTCACTGGTTCGATCCCAGTATCGCCCACGGTCATCCTGGTAACAGGATCGGCGGGCTTTAGCCCGGCCGCACATGCGGTTCACGCGGATGTGGCTCAGTTGGTAGAGCATCACCTTGCCAAGGTGAGGGTCGCGGGTTCGAGTCCCGTCATCCGCTCTCAATCGGGAATCCACTCGATCCCATTGGGTGTGGTGGGTTGGCCGAGAGGCGAGGCAGCGGCCTGCAAAGCCGTATACACGGGTTCGAATCCCGTACCCACCTCGGGCGATTGGCGCAGGGGTAGCGCGCTTCCTTCACACGGAAGAGGTCACTGGTTCGATCCCAGTATCGCCCACCAGTTAGCCGGATCTGTCGATCCGGTTTTTCGTTTATCTGGCTCCCGCGTTCCGGTGGGAGTTTTGTCGTGTGTGGGTAGTGGGCGTGCGCTGTCGATTCTCGCTCCTCTGTCGTGTTGGGGTTCCTGATGGCGCGGTCGGCCCGCTGGATGAGCGTCGACTGTCCGCATGGTCGGGAGGCTTAGTGGCGCATCGGTTCGAGCTCAGTGTTTCCTGCTATCCGTTCGGTTTGTTTACTGAACAGTTGGTTCGTTTGTCGGATGCTCGTCACTGCCGTTTGTGGGGTGGCGACACGCCCGGACAACAAATTTTGTCAGTTTATAAAGTAGCTCCAAAACTTAGCGAGAATCGCTTTTGTCGATCCGGCCTTTTCCGGTGTTTTCAGAACGCGTTATTTCCATTCTTGACCGTATTGCAGGTGATTGGCATAGACTGATCCGGTATGCGGCGACGCCGTCGCTCATCCCGTTGACAGGAGTTTTCTATGGTTGCCCTGAAGCGCCGTCACTTCGGCGTCCTTCTTGCGACTTTCGCATTGGTTCTGAGTTTCTTTGGTCTGGCGCAGTTTGTTGGTGCCCAGGCCCCTGCGTCCGCGGCTCCCTTGAGCTGCCCGACGCCGACCACGGATGTGAGCGACAAGGTCACATTGGATTGGAACAACGCTCAGCTCGTGGACCACAGCGGTCGAGAGACCCACGCTGTTGGTGACTGGTGGGACCTGGGCATCAAGCTCCCGTGGCAGACTGAGGGGCGCGTGAAGGCGGGCGACTACTTCACCTACGACGCGTCGATCGTGAACTCCGCAACGGGTCAGAGCGTCCTGCGCCCTAACATTACCCGCCAGTTTGAGGTTATCTCCAATAGCGGTGTTGTCGTCGGCTGTGGTACCTGGGGCACTGACGGCAAGGTGACCGTCGTCTTCAACGAGAAGGTCGAGTCTGCCGCGCAGTGGTACGGCCACGTTTCTACGAACGGCCTCACCAACTACACGGGCCCCGGAGATGAGACCTACACGGTGAAGCTGGGTAAGAAGGTGGAGCGCGAGCTGACCATGCTGCGCCGTACGCCCGGCGTGGCGCGCTACCAGAAGGATGGGTGGCTGACCCTTCCCGAGAACTCGGATGGCGACGAAAACCAGGCCATTATGTGGCGTGTCGTCTTCCCTGCGGGCAATGCAGCTGTCTCCGGCGCGTCGATCGTCGATGAGGTCCCCGCGGGCTCCAACTGGAACTTCAACTGCGATGTCGTGAACGAGTACACGAAGAACCACACCTACCTCGTCACCGATCCGACGACGTCCGCCGGTCTGAGCCAGGGTAACGATACGTCGCACGGCGCTTTCGGTGCCGCTGCGCAGGTCGACTGCACCTCGACCAAGGTGACTGTGACGCTCGCCGAGATCCCGGCGAACCAGTCCGCCATCATCCTCCTGCCCGGTCACGTCCAGGGCGCGAAGCGTGCTGGTGACATCAATGGTCTCTTCTCGAATACCGTCAACTTCAATGTCGCGGGCGTGAAGATTACTGAACCCATCACGAAGGTTCTGCGCTACGGGGCGTCCGCCGATGCGTACGCACACCAGACCTTCTCGGTGACCAAGAAGGTGGAGGGTGACCTTCCTGAGTCCGCGAAGGACCTCGAGTACACTCTCTCAATTACCCTGAAGAATGATGCTGATCCTTCGGTGAACAAGACGTTCGAGGCGACCCTCAAGGCGGGCGAAACCTACACCTACCCGACGTCTCTGCCGCTGGGGACTGTCGTCACGGTCTCTGAGGGTGACCTGCCCGCCGGTGCTGATATCACTTGGGTCGATGGCGAGAGCCGTGTCTTCGAGACCGCCGATGGTGTCACCCTCTCGGCGGACAATCGTGAGGCTACCTTCACCCTGAGCGATGACCAGGTCTACTCGCTGACTCTCACCAACGTTCTGGCTCCGACGCCGACCCCGTCGGCCACGCCCTCGACCCCTGCTCCGACGCCGTCGGCTACACCGTCGCCTGCCCCGCAGCTGGCGAAGACCGGTACTGATGCGGCTGGCCTTGGCGTCCTGGCTGGCATTGTCGCCATCGCGGGTCTGTCCCTCGTGGCCGCCAAGCGCCGCAGCCACTGATCGCGAAGAGGACTCGGCGCGCGTGAGCGCCTATCGGTGGGCGGGATGAGCAATGCTCGTCCCGCCCACCTTTATCTTCCGTTGTGATGTGTCGGGTGCCGAGTAGATGCGAGAGTGGTGAAATAGCAGGGCAAGCGCGGGCTGGCTATTCGCTGGGCTACGGGCGCAACCCCATGGATATGCGTGGATAATGATGCGCCCCCTACCATGTTTTCCAATTATGAGGGGGCTGTAGTGCGCACGTAGACGCGAGCCTCCCACGGTCTCATCGATGCGCATGGGGGGAGGGAACAATCCTCCTCGTTCTGCCCGTCAGGAGAACCACCTGCACGGGGCTCGTCCACATTGCCCAGATACAGTGCCCAGCGTGACGGCGTCCACGCCTCGTCGGGGGAGGGGAAGTGCGGCGTACGTGCAGTGCCCGAGAGGTTCACCATCACGAGAACCTCGCTTTGTGACGTGCGGCGACAGTACGTGAAGAGCGCCGGATCACCGACGTCAATGCGGTCGAATGTGCCGTCGGTCAGCGCCGGAATACGATGGCGAGCATCGATCAGCGCCTTGTAATACGACAGTACCGATGTGGGATCTGGAACCTGCGCTGCGACGTTAATGGAAGAAGCTGACGGCGGGATGTCAATCCAGGGATCGGCTGAAGTGAAACCGGCGGCGGGGGAGTCGTCCCACTGCATGGGGGTGCGCCCGTTATCGCGCGACATAGCCGCCACACCGGCAGGCACGTGGTCGCCGCTGAAACTAGCCAAATAGTTGAGGGATTCAACGTCACGGAAATCGGAGGGTGCTGAGAAAGAACCTCCGAGCATCCCGATTTCCTGACCCTGATAGATGAAAGGCGTTCCGCGCTGCAGGAAATACGCGGTCGCGAGGGCCGTTGCAGAGTCTCGCCAATACGCCTCAGGATCACCGAACCGGGCGACCGAACGTGGCTGATCATGGTTCTCCAGATACAGAGCGTTCCAGCCGCGTTCCCCGAGCGTCTCCTGCCAACGCGTGAAGACATCGGCGAGCTCGCCCTCCTGAAGGGGGTGAGGTGAGAACTTCCCGTCTTCGAGCCCCAGATTCATGTGTTCAAACTGAATGAGCATGTTGAACTCACCGCGCTCTGGTGCGCAGAACAGCAGCGCGGACTCAGGAGATGCATTCGAGGCCTCGCCGACCGTGAAGGTGCCCGGGTGATGGGCGAACGTTCGCGCGTTCATCTCCTGCAAGAACTCGTGCAGGCGAGGGCCATCTGCGTAGAGCTCATGCCCGACTCCGAATGGGGCGCGAGCCGGGCCACCATCGGGGAGCTCCGGCACCTTGGAAATGACGTCGATGGCGTCGACCCGGAAACCATCAACGCCACGGTCCAGCCACCAGTTCATCATCTCGTAGACGGCTTCGCGCACCCGTGGGTTCTCCCAGTTCAGATCCGCCTGCTCGCGGGCGAAAAGGTGCAGATAATACTGTCCCGAATCCGGGTCAAATTCCCAGGCTGATCCTCCGAAAAACGACTCCCAGTTGTTCGGCTCCGCACCGGGCGTTCCAGGCTCCGTGCCAGGGCGTGCGTCACGCCAGTAATACCAGTCACGGCGCGGTGAATGAACGGACGAGGCAGACTCAAGAAACCACGGGTGCTCGATCGACGTGTGGTTGACGACGAGATCCATCACAATGCGCATACCGAGCTCATGGGCACGTGCGACCAGACGATCGAAGGCCGCGAGGTCCCCGAAAAGCGGATCAATATCGCGGTAGTCCGAGATGTCGTAGCCGTTGTCGGCCTGCGGCGAACGGTAGATCGGGGAAATCCACACGATGTCGATCCCGAGATCCGCCAGGTAGTCCAACCGCTGATAGACGCCCTCTAGGTCACCAACTCCATCCCCGTTCGTGTCCTGATACGAACGGGGATAGATCTGGTAGAGAACCGCGTTTGTCCACCACGTTTGTGCTTCGTAGCGTGCGGAAGGAAGCAGTTCCGGACGGTACAGCATCGCTTGTGCTCGCTGCCAGGCTTACTTGTGTTCGATGGTCGACCAGGCCTCGTACAGCCCGGAGTCCTGGTGGTAGACGGCCGTGCATGTGAAGTTGTAGATACCCGTCTCGCCGGTGATCAGTGTGCCGTTAATTTGGCCCTTGGAGATGTATTGCTTCTCTCCCTTGGAATTCACGCCGTCGCGTTCGACGGTCCAGTTTTCCAGCTTGCCCTGTTGAACGAACTGTGTCATCGCATTCTTGCACTCAGATTTCACGCCGTATTCCTCGTCAACGGACACGGTGCTTGACGAGCTAGCGCTCTGAGACGGCGTCGGCTTGGAGGAGGCGCTGGAGGAAGGCGAGGATTGGCTCGGTGTCGGCTTTGAAGAGGAGGACGTCGACGGTTGAGAGGTCGAGGACGGTGAAGCTGACGGGGTAGTGCTGGTCGAGGTCGTCGGCGAGGCGCTGGGCGAGGCCGAGGAGTCGTCAGAGGAATCCCCCCTGTTCAGTGCGATGATTGCAATGACGGCAATGAGTATCACAACGATGACAGCGGCGATCGCACCGATAATGAGGCCGGTATTTGGCCCTTTCTTTTTCGGCTGTCCGCCATAGGGGCTTGCCGGGAACTGACCCGGAGGATAATAACCCTGCTGCTGTGCGTAGCCGGGCTGAGCCTGCCCATATCCGCCTGCGGTCGGCATTTGTTGGGTTGCTTGTTGGCCGTAGTTGGCTGCCGGCATTTGTTGGGTTGCTTGTTGGCCGTACCCGCCTACGGCCGGCATTTGTTGGGTTGCTTGTTGGCCGTAGTTGACTGCCGGCAACTGTTCGGTCGGTTGTTGGCCGTAGTCAACGGCTGGCAACTGTTCTGTCGGTTGTTGTTCAGTAGAGTACTGGCCGTTGTTATCGCCGTTAAGAGGTTGCTGATTGGGGTCGTACGGGTTGGACATGAGGACTCCCTGAAGTTGATAGTGGTAGAAGTCTGGTGAGTGCGGCCGATCTCGCCCGTGGCCGGAGACCGAAGAAGTAGCGGGACAGGCTGCAGCACAGGCTCGTTGATTACTGGAATGTTGTCTCGATCAAACCCGTCGCCGGGTCATAGTCTGCCTTGCAGTTGAAGTCGCCATTGACGGCCTCGTTGGTTGAGGCTTTCCTGCCGGTCACGCGACCCGTGTACTCGTAGGTTTGCTTACTGGAGGTCGAGGAAACCAAGGTGATCTGCTGATCCGTGATAGACGCGCCCTTGATCGCCGCGTTGATCTGGCTGTCGCAGGTGGACATGATCCTCGATTCGACATCGGGGTCGGATCCGCCATTCGACCCCTTCGAGCCCTTGGAGGAGCCCGTACCGGTGCCAGATCCCGACGTCGGTGACGGCTTGGAGCCGTAGGTGGGCGACGAGGAAGGCTGGCTCGTGGGCTTCGATCCGTATGACGGAGAGCTTGACGATGTGGGTGAGGGGCTTGCTGAACGGTCGTCTTGAGAGGACGACGAGCTGTATCCGAATACAAGATAGATGACTGTCGCTACGACGAGGGCAGCGACAAAAGAACCGGCAATGATCGCAAAGATCTTCCCGTTGTTGGAACCCGAAGGCTGCGGGCCCATCGGGCCGCCCGAGTAGGCGGGTTGGCCGTACGGGGAAGCGCCGTACCCGCCCTGAGGGGACTGCTGGGAGTATCCGCCCTGCTGATATGCACCTTGCTGGTAGCCTCCCTGCTGGTTTCCTCCCTGAGGGTAGCCTCCCTGCTGGTTTCCTCCCTGAGGGTAGCCTCCCTGATGGGGGTATCCGCCTGCTCCCTGCTGAGGCTGGAAGGGCTGTTGATTATGCTGCGAAAATGGCGAACTCATAGCGAACTTTCGTAGAGGTGAGAGAGGTCTCAGGGATAGTTCTGTATCCTACCAGGCGCTAGGCTTATGGCATGACAATCGACTACCTGGCCCGGCCTCGCCCCCTGTCGCCCCGCGACGATATTCTGCCTGTCATCATTGGCGGAGACTTCGGCGTGTATGGAATCGGGCGCTGTTTCAACGAAGCATTCGGTTGCCGATGCATCTGCGTCGGGTCCCAACCCACGGAGTCGATCACACGGTCACACTTTTTCGATGTCCGACACGTGAGCGCCCACGCGAGCGATGCACAGCTCCTCGACGTCCTGATGAGCATCGCCGGTGAGCATGCGGACAAGAAACTTATCCTGATGGCGAACCATGACATCTTCTCCGCGTTCGTCGCCCGCAATATGGAGGCGCTTTCGAGGCACTACGCCGTGCCTTTCCCGACCGAAGAGGTCATGGATCGACTCACTGATAAGGAAGAGTTTGCGCGCGCGTGTGAGCGCGCGGGGATTGACTCGCCGGGCACGGTCGCGGTCGATTTTTCCGGCGTTGACGACGAGGCCTGGGTTGCCCCGGACATTCCGTTCAGTTTCCCGGTCGTCGCCAAGTCCGCAAAGGGCGAGCCCTACGACGTTCTCGATTTCGACGGCAAGCGCAAGATCTGGTTCATTGATACGCCGGAGGAGCTGGCGCAACTCTGGAAGACCCTGAAGGATGCAGGCTTCCGCGATACTTTCCTGGTCCAGGAGCTGATCCCCGGGGACAACACGGCGATGCGATCGATCACCGCTTATGTCGACTCGCGTGGGAAGGTCACCCTCATCGGTTCGGCCCGCGTCCTACTGGAGGATCACGCCCCCACAATGATCGGCAACCCGGTTGCCATGATCACCGAAGACTTCCCCCAGCTGTGGGCCGACGCATGCGCGCTGCTCACCGAGAACGGGTATCGCGGATTCGCGAACTTCGACGTGAAGATCGACCCTCGCGACGGGCGCGCCCTCTTCTTCGAGGTCAACCCTCGAATCGGCCGTAACAACTGGTACATGGCCGCTGCCGGCGCGAATCCGATGATTCCCATGGTCGCAGACCTTATCGATGGGAAGGAATGCGAGCAGGTCCAGGCGAAGGACGAGATCCTGTACACCCTCGTCCCGGATTCCCTGCTCCTGCACTACATCACGGACCCCGAGCTGCGCAAGCGTGTCAAGCGCATCATCCGGGAGGGGCACCGCTTCGACCTGCTCCTGAACCCGACGGAGAAGGATCTGCGCCGTAATCTCACTGTTTGGCTGCAGAAGCAGAACCATCGTCGTAAGTTTGCCCGCTACTATCCGGAGCCCACGGAGACGTCCTACTGACGTCGTGGCTCTTCCGTGCGCTGCCCCGGCCTCGTCGGCGGGGGAGTAGGCCCTGATAGACTGACACCCTACGCGACCGATATTTCCGACCAACGAGGACACCATGACGACAACCGCACTCGTGCCCATTTCCAAGGACGATAAGATCGCTGCGGTCTCTGGCTTCCAGGACCGTTCACTTCCCATCGAGCAGGCGTGCGTGTGGGAGGCGTTCGAGGAGTCCCAGGGACACGGGGTGTGGGGCCGCTACGCGTGGTGCGAGGATGACGCGAAGATCGCGTTCATCACGCTCTATAAGTACTCCGTGCGCGGCGTCCACTACCTGTGGGCCAAGTGGGGACCGGCGTGGGTGAAGGAAGCGACCCCCGAGCGCGAAGCGGCTCTGCGTGCCGACCTCCTGCGTGAGATCAAGGCGAAGGACAAGTCGGTTGCCTTTGTGCGCCTTCATGCCATCTACCAGCACCCCGATCTGTGCATGCCGCTGCAGACAATCTCCTACGACCGTACCGTCGTCATCGACACCAGCGGCAAGACCGAGGAGGCAATCCTCGCCGCCATGCCCAAGGCCGGCAAGCGCTCCATCCGCTCGGGCCTGAAGAAGGGCAAGGCCCAGGGCGTGACCTTCCACGAGGACACCGCGAACGCGGCCGAGGTCATCGACGAGTACTACGCCGTCATGGAGGAGACCGCCCAACGTGACGGATTCCGCCCGCATCCCAAGGATTACTACCTCACGCTCCTGACGATCCTCGGCCCCAAGCACGCGCGTATCTTCTCGATGCGTGACGCCGAGGGCGACATCCTCTGCTGGGACTTCTGCCTCGTCGAGGGAATCCGCGCGCAGGCAGAGTACGGCGCCTCCACTGAGGGCGGCCGACGCCTGCGTCAGCCCCCGGTCCTGGACTTCCTGGCCGCCGAATTCCTCGCCCGCGACGGCGTGCGCGAATTCGACCTTATGGGTGCCCACTCGCCGCGCTGCCCCGAGCTCTACAGCGTCGGCAAGTACAAGAGCGCCTTTGCCTCGCACTTCACAGACGTTCCCGGCGGATGGGACATGCCGATCAAAAAGGCGACCTACCGGGCCCTCAGCGCGGCGAAAGCCGTCAAGGACTGGCGTGCCCGCTCCTGAAGCGTTCGCGCCACAGGGATAGAATCCCAGTAACAACACAATCTCGCGTACCTCATGAAACTAGGAGACACAGTGCCCGATATCTCGCTCGTCATTGACGGACATGAACAAACCGTACCGGCGGGGACCACGGGCACGACGTGGTTCGAGAAGTCTCGCGATGTCGTCGCTATCAAGGTTGACGGAACTCCGCGCGACCTCGAAACCCCCTTCGAGGAGGGCACGACCGTCGAGGCCATCACGCTGGCTAGCGAGGACGGCCTGAACATCCTGCGCCACAGCGCCACCCACGTGCTCGCCCAGGCCGTCCAGGACGTGTTCCCCGACGTCAACCTCGGCATCGGCCCCTTCATCACCGACGGTTTCTACTACGACTTCGGCAACATCGACGCGGTCACGCCCGAGCTGCTGCGTGAACTCGAGAAGCGCATGAAGCGCATCGTCAAGGAGGGGCAGCGCTTCGTGCGCCGCGAAATCTCCGAAGAGGAGGCCACCCGCGAGCTGGCCGCTCAGCCCTACAAGCTTGAGCTCGTCACCACCAAGGGCAAGGGCGCCGAGGGTGCCTCCGTCGAGGTTGGCGGTGCCACGCTCACCATGTACGACAACGTCCGCCGCGACGGCTCCGTCGCGTGGAAGGACCTGTGCCGCGGTCCCCACCTGCCCTCCACCAAGCTCATCGGTAACGGCTTCGCGCTGACCAAGGCTTCGGCTGCCTACTGGAAGGGCGACCAGTCGAACGATCAGCTCCAGCGCATTTACGGCACCGCCTGGGCCTCCAAGGAGGACCTCGTCGCCTACCAGGAGCGCATCAAGGAGGCCGAGCGCCGCGACCACCGTCGCCTCGGCGCCGAGCTGGACCTATACTCCTTCCCCGAGGAAATCGGCCCCGGCCTCGTCATCTTCCACCCCAAGGGCGGCATCCTGCGCCACGAGATCGAGTCCTACGTGACCGACCGACACAAGTTGGCCGGCTTCGACTTCGTGCACACCCCCGAGATCTCCAAGGGCGGACTCTTCCACACGTCGGGTCACCTGCCCTACTACGCGGACACGATGTTCCCGCCCATGCTCGTCGACGAAGAGCGCGATGAGGACGGCAACGTGACCAAGGCAGGCCAGGAGTACTACCTCAAGGCCATGAACTGCCCGATGCACAACCTCATCTTCCGTTCGCGCGGCCGCTCCTACCGTGAGCTGCCCCTGCGCTTCTACGAGCTGGGCCACGACTACCGTTACGAGAAGAGCGGTGTCGTTCACGGCCTGACCCGCATGCGCGGCTTCACGCAGGACGACTCGCACACCTACTGCACCCCCGAGCAGGCCTCGGAGGAGATCCGCAGCCAGATCGAGTTCTTCCTGTCGATCCTGTCGGCCTTCGGCCTCAAGGACTTCTACCTCGAGCTGTCCACGCGCGACGAGGACGGCAAGAAGAAGGATAAGTTCATCGGCTCGGACGAAGACTGGGCGGCCGCCACGAAGGCCCTCGAGGATGCCTGCGCCGCAACCGGTCTCGACCTCGTTCCCGATCCGGGTGGTGCCGCCTTCTACGGCCCCAAGGTCTCCGTCCAGGTCAAGGACGCGATCGGCCGCACCTGGCAGATGTCGACGATTCAGTATGACTTCAACCAGCCCGAGCGTTTCGACCTCGAGTACACGGCGGCCGACGGTAGCCGTCAGCGCCCCGTGATGATCCACTCTGCGAAGCTTGGCTCCGTTGAGCGCTTCATCGGCGTCCTCACCGAGCACTACGCGGGTGCGTTCCCGGCGTGGCTCTCGCCCGTTCAGGTCCGCCTCATCCCCGTCGCCGAAGCCTTCGACGGATACGTCAAGGACGTCGCCGCCAAGCTACGCGAGCGCGGCGTGCGCGTTGAGACCGACCTGTCCGATGACCGCTTCGGGAAGAAGATCCGCAACGCCTCCAAGGACAAGGTTCCCTTCACGCTCATCGCGGGTGGCGAGGACGTCGAGGCGGGAGCGGTTTCCTTCCGCCTGCGTGACGGTTCGCAGCATAACGGCATTGCTGTTGACCGCGCGATCGAGCTGATTGTGTCGCACATCGAGGCGCGTAACAACGCGGATCAGATCGACGGTCTCGACGAAGCGTGAGAGACATGAGCCGCGACGCCGATCCCGATGCGATCGGTATTACGAACGGCCCGTTGCCGACCGAGGACGCCCGCTCGCTGGCGGGCGTCCCGGACGGCTTCGGTCGCTTCTGGACCCCCTATCGGATGGCTTACATCCGCGGTGAGGGGAAGCCTTCAGAAGCCTCGGATGTCGGCTGCCCGTTTTGTACGGCACCCGGCAAAGACGACCAGACTGGCCTGATTGTCCACCGCGGACGTACGTGCTTCGTCCTCATGAACCTGTTCCCCTACAACTCGGGGCACCTGCTCGTGTGCCCGTATCGGCATGTTTCCGACTACACGGAGCTCACCGATGAGGAACGCGTCGAGTTGGGTGACCTTACGGCCACCGCGATGCGAGTGACGCGGGCTGTTGCTGCGCCAGCAGGTTTCAACCTCGGCATGAACCAGGGAGAGGTCGCCGGGGCAGGAATCGCCGCGCACCTCCATCAGCACGTTGTTCCCCGCTGGCTGGGAGACGCCAACTTTCTGCCGATTATCGCTCAGACGAAGGCTGTCCCCGAGCTGCTTGAGGACGCTCGCGCCCGGCTGGCCGCTGCCTGGCCCAAGGAGAACTGATGCTCGGAAATCACGGACGTTCTATCACGAGGGCCGTCTTTACACCGCTCGCGCGTGTTCTCGCGCGCGCGGGGGTAACCCCCAACATGGTGACCGTCGCGGGAACGGTCGCGACTGTCGCCATCGCGGTCATCTGCATCCCGCAGGGGTGGATCTGGCAGGGAGGCATCGCTCTCGCGGTCGTGATGTTCGGCGATTCCGTCGATGGGACGCTCGCGCGTATGACGACGGGAGGCACCCGTTTTGGTGCCTTCCTTGACTCGACGCTTGACCGTCTGGGTGATGGTGCCGTGTTTGGATCGCTTACTGCTTACGCGGTCTTTCACATGGACAACTCGTCCGTTCGTACGTGGACGATCATTGCCGGTATCTGCTCGATCGTCGGTGCAGCCGCCGTTCCTTACGCACGCGCCCGCGCGGAGTCCGTTGGAGTTGTCGCCAAACTGGGGATCGCCGAGCGAACCGACCGGCTCATCATCGGTATGGGAACGGCCATGCTGATGAGCCTCGGCCTGCCGGAGTGGGTGTTCGCGTGCGGCCTGACGTGGGTTGCGTTCGCCTCATTCGTCACGGTGTGCCAGCGCATTTGGTTTACCGCTCGCCACATTGACGAAGGAGCCCAGTGAGTTTCTCGCCCCTGTCACTCGCTTTTTCCGTTGCGCCACGCCTTCCGCTACGCCTTGTCATACGCATGGCGGATACGGGTGCATCGATCGCTGCGAGACGTGGGGGAGCCATGATCGAGCGGCTGCGCTCCAACATGGCTCGTTTGACCGGAATTGATCCATCGGATGCGCAGGTGCGCGATGCGGTTCGCTCCCACATCCGCAACTACGCCGAGCAGCTGATGCTCGGATCACGTCGCGGCGCACCATTGCTTGAGGGCGTGTCCTTTGAAGGGTTCGAGGCCTTGGTACAGGCGAGCGAGGATGGGCCTGTCGTCCTCGCTCTGGGGCATTCGGGCAGCTGGGACCGCGCGGGTGCTTGGGTCTGCGCGCACGGTCGTGGCATCGTTACCGTGGCCGAGAAAGTTGAACCTCCCAGTCTCTTCGATCGTTTTGTCGCTCTGCGCGAGGGACTGGGCATGGAAATTATCGGCGTCGCGAAGGGCGAATCGGTGTTCTCGACGCTCATGGAGCGCGTTCGCGGACGCAGCGTGATTGTGCCGCTTCTGGCGGATCGAGACATTTCCGGCTCGGGTATTGAAGTCGATTTAGGGACGCGGCGGGCGCTCGTCGCGGCAGGGCCGGCCGCCCTAGCAACAAAGCTCGAACGCCCGCTTTTTGCGGCGTGCATTACCTACGAGAATGAGAGCGCAACGGGGGCTGACGTGCGCGTGCGCTGCGTCGGGCCGATCACCGTCGGTGAAGAGGAACGCCCGGGGTTCAACCGCGTCGAGGCTCTCACGCAGGCGTGGGTGGAACAGTTTGCCGCCATGATGGCTTCGAAGCCTCAGGACTGGCACATGATGCAGAGGGTGTTTGTCGAAGACCTTGACCCCGAACGGCTTGCACGCGCGAGGGCCGAGCACGAGAGGAAGAATCGATGAAGATCGGGATCGTGAACCCGTACTCCTGGGACGTGCCCGGGGGAGTGGGCTTTCATATTCGTGACCTTGCGCTGAAGCTTCGTTCGCGCGGCCACGATGTGCGGGTGCTGACCCCTTCAACATCCGATGACCTGCCCGAGTGGATTACATCCGCCGGCTCCTCTGTGTCTATTCCCTTCAACGGGTCGGTTGCAAATATTTCCATCAAGCCCAAGGCTCTCGCGCGCACCCGTCGGTGGCTCGCGGACAACGACTTCGATGTGGTGCACGTTCACGAACCCGTCGTGCCTTCGGTGTCGATGGCTGCCGCGATGCTCTCGAGTGCACCTCTCGTGGGTACGTTCCATGCAGCACTCGGACGCTCAGTATCTCGCGCGATTGCGTCGGCTCCGATGCGCCTGTACATGGAACGCATTGGCGTGCGCATCGCTGTCTCAGAAGAGGCTCGACGCACCCTGATTGAGCACCATGGGGGAGACGCCGTCATTATCCCGAACGGCGTGGAAACGGCATCGTTCCGCACGGCGCAGCCCCTGGACCAGTGGGTTGCGACGGACGAACGACCGGTCATCGTGTTCCTTGGCCGCCTTGATGAGCCGCGCAAGGGACTGGGTATTTTCGCGGGTGCGATCGAGTCTGTCCTCGAGCGCGTTCCAGGCACCCGTTTCTTGATCGCGGGGCGCGGAGATGCCCCCGATATTCGCGCGACTGTGGCACGTTTCGGAGATTCAGTCTCGTTCCTGGGTGGAATCAGCGATGAGGAGAAGGAATCCCTCCTCGCCGGAGCGTCGATCTATGTGGCTCCGCAAACCGGCGGGGAGTCCTTCGGTATTGTCCTTGTCGAGGCCATGGCGGCCCGAACCACCGTTGTTGCCTCCGATATTCCAGCGTTCCGAGCCGTTTTGGAGGATGGTCGAGCAGGCGCACTCTTCGAGACCGGTAACAGCGACTCCCTTGCCTCAGTCCTGACGGACCTGCTGGGTGATCGCGAGCGCCTCGACGCCCTCGCGGATGCGGGTCAGCGCGCGTCCGCTCAGTACGACTGGGAGGTCGTCGCGGATAAGGTCTTTGAGGTCTACAAGCTCGCCATCGACATGGGCAGTCCTGCAGATTCGGGTTCGAGGCGGGCGCTCGATCTGATTCGTGGCCGTGATGACGAGGAGAACCCCCGATGATTCATGTCTCGCCTTGGACGGTTGTTCTCGCCTGCGTGTGCGTCATCGTGGCAGCCCTCGTCGCGGGCGTCGCCATCACGCGTGCGCGTCGGCTCGATCGCCTGCATCAGCGAATCCTCGCATCGCGCGACGCGCTCTCTCGTCTGCTGTTGCGTCGCGCCTCGGAGGCGGAACTGCTGGCTCACGCAGCCAGCCTTGAAAGCGCCGGTGGCCCCAGCCTCGTCGATGCCGCACGCGCGTATATCCAAGACGGTGGCGATCAGCTGACGACAGACGGACTCGACCGGCGCACGAGTGCGCAGCGTCAGGCGGATCGCGTCGAGGTGAGTGCTCGGCTGGAGCGAGCGTCGGCATTGACGCGTGCGATCCGGGAAATGCTCACACCGGACGTGCGTGCGCGGATTGAAGAGGACCCGCAAGCAAAAGCGCGACTCGAGGCACTCGACGCGACGTGTTACCGCATCGAACTAACCCGAAACGTCCACAACGTCGATGTAGCGGGAGTCCGTGCTCTGCGTTCCGCACGAATGGTAAAATTACTTCGGCTCGCCGGACACGCGCCGGTGCCCGAGCCTATTGACTTTGATGACGACACACATATCGGCGGACGGGGATACTGACATGAACACGACCCACTGGGGAGGGCCGGGAGAAGACTATCGCCTGAAGAAAATCAGCAGCGTCAACGTCGACATGGTGAACGGCATGTCCACGCCTGCCCCCGACGATGCCGCGCCCGTGTGGCAGACGCCGAAGGCACGGCATTCGTTTCCGTGGCTCGAGGTCATCATCGCGACGGTCAGTACTATCGGTTTCGTTGCGCTCGTTATCTTCTGGCTGAGCCCGGCGTCATCGGGTGTCGTATCCCTTGTTCGGACGAGCCTTCTCGCCGTCGTGCCTCTCCTTATCGTCGTCAGCTTCATCCTGCTCATCGACCGCTGGGAGCCTGAGCCGTGGAAGACGAAGGGAGCTCTCTTTCTCTGGGGAGCGGGGGTTGCCACTATTTCTGCCGGTATCTTGAACACGGCCCTTCAGGAAAACATCATCCTCTCGCTCGGTGATGTCAATCAATCCAACGCACTCGCCGCTACCTTTATCGCCCCACTCATCGAAGAGACCCTCAAGGGGTTGGGTGTTCTCATCGTCGTCGTCGTGCGTCGAACCAACATCAATTCGATTATCGATGGCGTCGTCTACGCGGGTTTTTCTGCCTGTGGATTCATGTTTGCCGAGGACATCCTGTACTTCCTCAGGGTCGATGATCCCGCTGATAACAGTCTCCTGTTTACCTTCATTATGCGTGGAATCGCCAGCCCCTTCGTGCACGCCATGGCGACCTCGATGACGGGTATCGGCCTCGCGCTGGCGCTCATCAAGTTCAAGCGCGGCTGGTCCAAGACCGGCATTGTCCTGGTGTTCTGGTTCTTCGCGATGGTCATCCACTTTGTATGGAACGGAACCGCGTCGTTCCTGGGTCAATACTTCTTCCTGATCTATCTCGGGATCGAAGTTCCAGCCTTCTTGGTCTGGGCGATCACGCTCATCATTTTGTCCCGGAAGGAAGCCGAGAAGATCCGCGTCGGACTCGTCCCGTACGTGCGTACCGGGTGGCTTATTCCTGGCGAGGTCACGATGGCCACGGACAGGCGAGCGCGCAGGGCTGCCCTCAAGTGGGCACGCAGTGGCGGACGCGAGGCCAAGCGAGCCATGCGGTCCTTCCTCGTCAACCTCGCCTCGCTGGGCATGGATCAGCGACTCATGGCCAAGCATGGTCCTGACCGCGCACGCATCGATAACGATCAGCGCATGCTGGCCGAGGCCGTCGAGAATAGGCGCGAATTCTTGCGTCTGACGTCCATCGCCGAGCAGCAACAGGACGTGACCGACGCCGTTTCCCGCCTCGCACAGGCACGCTAAGAAAGAAGAACTATGAGCAACAATTTCCCGCATTCCATGCCTCCGCAGGGCAATATGCCGCTGAATCAGCAGCAGAACCAGTCGGCTCTGGGCGGTCAGTACGGTGCGCCGGCGAGTTCGGGTTACGCTCCCGTGCCTCAGCCCCAGCAGGGACAGTCGGCGCCGGGTGGGCAGTACGGTGCGCCTGCGGGTTCGGGTTACGCTCCCGTGCCTCAGCCGGGCGCTTCGGATGTGCCGCAGCCGCAGGAAGCGAGCGTTCCGCAGCCGCAGCCTGCGCGAAGCTACGCTCCCACTGCTTCCACCGGACAGTCTTTCGGCACTTCGGCACAGATTCCTGCTCCAGACCCGATGACCCGCTTCGAACCAGAAGCACAGTTCACCCCGTCCTTCCAGTCGTTCGTCAATACTGCGCCGACCATGCCCGGGCCCAGCGCCGCACAGTATCCGCAGGCTGCACCACAGCAGGTGCAGGCGTGGGCTATGCCCACAACTGCCAAGAAAGCGCCGGTTTTCGAAGCCGTCGTGATCGGTGTCGGCGCGGCTTTGATGCTTGTGGGTATCAGCGGCTTCCTCTTCGCGAGCGGACCGTTCCTTGGTCTTCTCCTCGCCATCTGCTGCCTGATTCCTCTTGCCATTACTCTGACGTTCCTCCAGTTCGTGGACCGCTTTGAGCCCGAACCGTGGTGGACGAAGATCGCGGCTCTGCTGTGGGGCGGTGGTGTGGCGATTTTCTTCGGCATCATCTCGAACGAAATCGCCGGCAGTGTTATCGCAAGCGCAACCGGTAGCGAAGCTGCGGGACAGATTTTTATGGTCGTTGTTGCCGCTCCAGTCGGCGAGGAATTCCTCAAGGCCCTCGGCGTGCTCGTGATCGTGATGATGCGTCGTAACAGCATTTCCTCCCCGCTCGATGGCCTCGTTTACGCCGGTTATTCAGCGGCCGGATTCCTGGTTGTCGAAGACTTCACCTATTTCGTGAGAGGCGCCTACGCCGGGCAATTCGCTCAAATGTTCATGATGCGTGTCTTCCTGGGTGTCTTCGGACACATCATGTACACCTCGTGCACCGGCTGGGCGATCGGGTGGGCTGCGACGCGCACTCGTTCGGTGGGTACCGGCATCGGCGTGAGCCTCCTCGGCTACCTCATCGGTGTGACGATGCACGGTGTGTGGAACGGATCCTCGGTGATCTCTGGCAGCCGCGGTGGCTTCTTGTTGCTCTACTTCATCATTCAGGTTCCCCTGTTCTGTGGCTGGCTGTTCTTCGTGTCCCGTGCGATGCGTCGAGAGCGGCGCGATATCGCCGCCGGTCTCATGCCCTACGTCAACCAGGGCTGGATTCTGCCCAGCGAAGTCCAGATGGTGTGCGATCCCGCTGCACGCCGAAACGCGCTCTCCTGGGTGGCGAGCGGCGGCCCTGAAGCAAAGCGGGCGATGAAGTCCTTCATGAACAACTTGGCGTCCCTCGGCCTCGACCAGGTCATCATGAACGTGCGTGGTCCCGAACCGGGGCGGATTGAGGATACGCAGCAAAAGGTGCAGGAGGCGACGACGCAGCGTCAGACGTTCCAGGCGCTCATGGGCATCCGCCCCATGTGAGTCTTTCGATTCACACGGTCGTTGCATGGCGTTTTCATAGGTCACGCATAGGTTGATGTCGCACGATGGTGGGGATAGAAAGGAAACAAACGTGACTCACACTCATCCTGCCCGCCCTTCGTCGCGGGCCCTCACCGTGTGCTCGATCATCTTGATCGTCATCAGCATTCCGGCACTAGCTCACGAGGTGCGTGGTGCGATTGACGATGCCAGCAGTTCCACGGCGGCTCTCGCAGTGAGCGCCTCGTGCGTCAGCGCTCTCATCGGCCTCCTCTTCTTGGCCTGGGCGGCGCGATTCACTCCGTCGATCCTGTCATGGATTGCCGCGTTCACGTGGGGCACCGGCGGTGCGCTCATGATCGCAGGCATCGGGAACGGCCTGATCGACGCCGCGGTGGAATCAACCAGCATGAGTGACGATGCGGTTGACTTTGTCACTTCCGTTGCCACGGGGCCCGTCGTGGAGGAGACCGCGAAGGGCATCGGTGTTCTTATCCTGATCCTCGCCGCCCGTAAACTGCTGACCCATCCGTCTCAGGGCGCAGTCCTGGGTGTCCTCGTTGGTCTCGGCTTCGCGTGGGGCGAGGACATGGGCTACTACGTGAGCGCCCTCGACGAGGGGATGGGCGGACTGTGGGAATCCTTCCTGGCGCGTGCGCTCCTGGGCGGATACGGGCACGCGATCTTCACGGGCGTCTTCGGCTACGCTCTCGCGTGGGCTGCGCTGCGCGCGAAGAATGTGCTTGCGGGCATCCTCGTTGCGGTCGGTGGATTCGTCGCAGCCCTCGTGCTTCATGGGCAGGCCAACGGCGTTGGCTTCCTGGCGCCCGAGGACTCGTGGAACCTCACCTACGGAGCTATCGAGGTGCCCGTCCTGCTTGTGAGCGTTGCGCTCCTCGTGTGGGGCCTGCGTCGTCACCGGGCTACCCTGGAGGCATGAGCGCACTCGACTGGCCCGTGGACGCGGACGGCTATCCCCACCGGGAGGCCGCCCGCGTCCTCCTGTTTGACGATGCGGGACGTGTCCTGTTGGCGAAGGGCCATGATGAGGATCAGCCTGAGCGATTCTGGTGGTTCACGATTGGCGGTGGCATCGAGGAAGGAGAGGATCCGCGCAGCGCAGCTGTCCGTGAGGTTTTCGAAGAAACCGGGATCGTGCTGGCCCCTGACGATTTGGTCGGCCCCGTCCTCTATCGGACCGCTGAGTTTGACTTCCTGGCGGTCACCGCACGCCAGGACGAGTGGTTCTTCCTCGCTCATGCGCCGTCGACGGCGCTGAGTCGGGAGGGGTGGACCGATCTGGAGCGATCCGTCATCGACGCGCAGGCCTGGTGGGACCTTGACGAGGCTGTGGCTCAGATTGACGCAGACATCTACCCCGCGCAGATTCTCGAGTACGCCCGTACGTGGCGTGACGGCTGGGACGGGCACATGATCCGCCTCACGGACACGCGCGAGCCCTGACGTCGGCGGCTAGGCGAGTCCGAGGGGAGTGATCGCCAGGGAGAGATCCGGCGTGTTGAGCTGGATCGACACCTGATCGCGAACGGCGGGCTTTGCGCAGAACGCGATACCGACGCCGGCCTCGTGCATCATGGGGATGTCGTTCGCCCCGTCGCCGATCGCAACCGTGCGCTCGAGGGGGAGGTTGAGCGCCGAGGCCCACGAACGCAGGCAGTCGACCTTCACCTGGGAGGTGACGATGCGGCCCAACACGCGGCCCGTCAGTACACCATCTACGACCTCAAGGTGGTTTGCCACGTAGAAATCAATGCCGAGGGAGGCCGCCAGGGGAGCGACCACTTCCTCGAAGCCGCCCGACACGATGCCGAACTTGCCGCCGCAGCGGTGGACCGCTTCGATCAGCTCGCGTGCGCCCTTCGTGGGAGTGATGGAGGTCAGGACATCGCCGAACACGGATTCTGGGACACCCGCGAGGGTCGCGACTCGCTCGCCCAGCGACTGCGCGAAATCGAGCTCGCCGTTCATGGCGCGGGAGGTAATCTCGGCGACCTGCTCTCGCGTACCCGCGGCCTCGGCGAGCTCCTCGATGACCTCCTGGCAGATCAGCGTCGAGTCGACGTCTGTGACGACGAGGCCGGGTGCCCCGCTGGGAAATAGCAGCGGGGCACCCGGCTCATCGAGATGGAGCATCATACTCACTTGTGGACGACAGTGCCCTTGGGAACGACCGTGATGCCGGACTCGGTCACCGTAAAGCCGCGCTCGAGGTCGTGCTCGAGATCGACGCCGACGACGGCGCCCTCCTCGACGATGACGTTCTTATCCAGAATCGTCTTGACGACCCGTGAGGAACGACCGATGCGAGACCCGTGCATAACGACCGAATCCTCGATCTTCGCCCATGAATGAACGTAGGTGTGAGGGGAGACGATCGAGCGCACGATCTCGCCACCGGAAACAATGACGCCGGGGGAAACGAACGAGTCGATCGCATGACCCAGGCGATCCTTATCACCGTAGACGAACTTTGCGGGTGGCAGGGAACCGTCGATCATCGTCATCGTCGGCCAGTCGCGGTTGTACAGGTTGAACACCGGGTGCACCGAGATGAGGTCCATGTTCGCCTCGTAGTAGGCGTCCAGCGTACCAACGTCGCGCCAGTAATCGCGGTCGCGGTCGGTCGAACCCGGCACGTCGTTGTCCTGGAAGTCGTAAACGCCGCACTCGCCGCGCTCCACGAACCACGGGATGATGTTGCCTCCCATGTCGTGCTTGGAATCGGGGTTGGCCGCGTCCTCGCGCAGGGCGTTGACCAGATCCTTCGTGGTGAACACGTAGTTGCCCATCGAGGCAAGCACCTTGGTTGGGTCGTCGGGCAGGCCGACAGCGTGCTTCGGCTTCTCGAGGAAGTTCTTCACGACGCCGCCCTCGCCGTCGATGACGCCGAGCGCGGGAGCCAGCTCGATCGGCTGGCGGATGCCGGCTACCGTGGCGGGCAGGCCCGAATCGATGTGGTGCTGGACCATCTGCGAGAAGTCCATGCGGTAGATGTTGTCAGCGCCGATGATGACGATGTATTCCGGTGCCTCGTCATCAACGATGTTGAGGGACTGGTAGATAGCATCCGCGCTACCCAGGTACCAGTGCGGTCCGCGACGCTGCTGGGCCGGCACGGGGGCAATGAAGTTGCCGAGTAGGGGAGATGTGTACCAGGTCTTCGTGACGTGGCGGTCAAGGGAATGGGACTTGTACTGCGTCAAGACGACAATCTTGAGGTATCCGGAATTCACGATGTTCGACAGCGCGAAATCGATGAGACGGAAGTGACCACCGAACGGGACGGCCGGCTTTGCGCGGTCCTCCGTCAGGGGCATCAGTCGCTTACCCTCACCGCCCGCGAGAACGATTGCCAGGACGTGGTTCTTTGCCATGTGGCACCTCTTCGTTGGTCGAGTGGACTCGCATCGGCGCGAATCCATGGGAGTGGTCACACTGTATTACAAATGTCTATCGATTGCTACACCGTCTCGTTTTCTATCAGCACTGACGTGAGATCGGATACCATGTGTGCTACGCGTCGCTACTGTCGGAAGGACCCCATCATGCGCGTCGATCTGCTTACCCGCGAATACCCGCCCCACGTCTACGGAGGCGCTGGCGTTCACGTCCTTGAACTGGCAAAGGTCCTGCGTGGGCTGATCGATGACCTGCGGGTGCAGGCGTTTGACGGTCCGCGCGAGCCGGGCACCGACGGTGCTGACCCGGGAGTGACCGGGCATGCCGACCTGCCTCAGTTGGCCGGAGCGAATCCGGCCTTACGTACCCTGGGCGTTGACCTTGAGATCGCTGCTGCATGTGAGGGCTCGGACCTCGTGCACTCGCACACGTGGTACGCGAACTTCGCCGGTCATGTGGCTTCATTGCTGAGTGACATTCCCCACGTTATCTCCGCCCACTCGCTCGAGCCGCTGCGCCCCTGGAAGGCCGAGCAGCTCGGCGGCGGCTACCGCCTCTCCTCCTACGTGGAGAAGACCGCCTACGAGGCGGCCAGCGCGATCGTCGCCGTGTCGAACGGTATGCGCGACGACATCCTGCGCTGCTACCCGGGCATTGATCCCGACCGAGTGCACGTCATCCACAACGGCATCGACCTGAACAAGTGGCACGCGCCCGAAGGCGAAGCAGGAGAGGAACTGCGTGCCCGCGTGCTCGCCGAGCACGGTATTGACCCGTCGCGTCGCACCGTCGTCTTCGTCGGCCGTATCACCCGCCAGAAGGGCCTGCCGTACTTCCTGCGCGCCGCCCAGCTTCTCCCCGAGGACGTCCAGCTGGTCCTGTGCGCAGGTGCCCCCGATACCCCCGAAATCGCGGCCGAGGTTGAGG
Organism: Pauljensenia sp. 27098_8_83; assembly: GCF_041432695.1. Taxonomy (NCBI): domain Bacteria; kingdom Bacillati; phylum Actinomycetota; class Actinomycetes; order Actinomycetales; family Actinomycetaceae; genus Pauljensenia; species Pauljensenia sp. 27098_8_83. The sequence continues at coordinate 95,240 of NZ_JAPWAD010000006.1, forward strand.
GCCTCGTCGCCGAGCTGCGTGCCCGACGCTCCGGCGTCGTCCTCATTTCCGAAATGCTTCCCCAGCCGGAGGTTGCTGCGATCCTTTCCTCGGCGCAGGTGTTCATTACGCCTTCCGTCTACGAACCCCTCGGTATTGTGAACCTGGAGGCGATGGCCCTGGGCCTGCCCGTCGTTGGTACCGCAACCGGCGGCATTCCCGACGTGATCGTCGACGGAGAGACGGGCTACCTCGTGCCGATCGAGCAGAAGCAGGACGGGACGGGAACGCCGCTGGATCCGCGTGCGTTCGAGGAAGCGATGGCCGACCGCCTGATTCGTGTTCTCGACGATCCCGAGCTGGGCCGCCGCATGGGCGAGGCCGGCCTGGCACGCGCGCGCGATCACTTCTCGTGGGAAGCGATCGGCGTTAAGACCGCCGAGCTGTATCGTTCGCTCGTTTAGGGCGCACGCCACCCTACAGACGACTAGGCTGGATACATGACTTACGTCCTGAATCTTTCGCACGTGTCCGTCCAACGAGGGGATACGCAGATCCTGTCCGATGTCTCATGGTCAACGCGTCCGCGTCAGCACTGGGTCATTGTTGGTCCAAACGGTGCGGGCAAGACCACGCTGGCGCGCGTCGCATCTGGTCGCGTTGCGCCGGACGCCGGTGAGGTGACTGTCTCGGACACGGATTTGGCGCAGGCGGATCCTGCCGAGGTAGCTACTCGCGTCGGACTGGCCTCCGCTGCGGTGGGTGCCAAGATCGTGCCGACGCAGTCGGTTCTCGACACTGTTCGCAGCGCCGCCTGGGGTTTGGCTGTGGCTCACGACGAGGAGTACGAACAGGTTGATGACGAGCGTGCTCGTGCGCTCATGGAGATCTTCGGCATTGATCACCTCGCTCAGCGTGAGTTTGCGACACTGTCGGAGGGGGAGGCGCAGCGCGTGCTCCTCGCCCGAGCGCTCATGACCGACCCGGAGGTCCTCGTCTTAGACGAGCCGACGTCCGGGCTCGATCTGGGCGCTCGTGAGTTGCTGATCGCCGCTCTTTCTGAGATCATGAAAGGTTCCAAGTCTCCTCAGATCATCTTGGTGACCCACCAGATCGAGGAGATTCCTGATGGCGTGACGCATTGCGCGATCATGTCACAGGGGCAGATTGCCCATCAGGGTCCGATTGAGGATGTTCTGACGGGCGTCAATCTGTCGCAGGTCTATGGCATGCCGCTGCTCGCCGGTCGCACCGATGGTCGCTGGTGGGCGCGCGGTGTGACCGAGTAAGAGAGGCAGGGCGATGAATACCTGGTGGCTGTGGATCCTTGCGGCACTCGTGTGCGGCATTGTCGAGGTCATGAGTGTGAGCTTCGTGTTCTTGATGTTCGCGATTGGAGCTCTTGCCGCCGGTATCGCGGGAGCGTGTGGCGCGAGTCTGACGGTCCAGGTGATCGTCTTCATCGTCATATCCATCGCTCTCCTGTTTCTGTTGCGTCCGTTCCTGAAAGGACGGATTGAACGATCGAGCAATTATGTTCCCAGCAATACGGACCGCCTGATCGGCAAGAGTGGCTACGTCACCGAGGCAGTGGGTGTGCGTCACGGACGTATCCAGTTTTCTGGCGGTGAATGGAGCGCGCGGACCGAAGGACCGGAGTTGCCCGTTGGTGCCGAGGTACGCGTTGATCGTATCGATGGTGCAACTGCCGTTGTCAGCGCTCTTCACCTGGCGCAGCAGCCCCCCGCCCAGCCGTCTGCAGGTTCGGCCTCCTGATAGACCCGACTTGTTGACTTTGAAGTAAGAAAGGAAAGACGACAGTGAGCTCAGCAGAACTCTTTGGCGATGTCGCGTTCATCGTGATCCTTGCCCTCGTCATCTTTGTCGTTGTATCGCTTGTCCGCGCGGTCCGCATCGTTCCGCAGTCGCAGGCGTACGTCGTCGAGCGTCTGGGACGTTACCAGGCCGTGATGGAGGGTGGTTTCCACCTCCTCGTCCCCTTCGTGGATCGCGTCGCAGCCCGTATCGACCTGCGTGAGCAGGTTGCGAACTTCCCGCCGCAGCCTGTCATCACCGCCGACCAGGCGATGGTGTCGATCGACTCCGTGATCTACTTCCAGATCACGGATCCGCGCAGTGCTACCTACGAGGTGGCCAACTTCCTGCAGGCGATTGAGCAGCTGACCGCGACGACCCTGCGTAACCTGATTGGTTCGCTCGATCTCGAGCAGACGCAGACCTCGCGCGAGTCGATCAACAAGCAGCTGCGCGGTGTCCTCGATGAGGCCACGGGCCCGTGGGGCATTCGCGTCACCCGCGTGGAACTCAAGTCGATTGAGCCGCCGCCGCGAGTGCTGGCCGCCATGGAGCAGCAGATCACGGCTGAGCGCACCAAGCGTGCGACGATTCTGACGGCCGAGGCTGAGCGTGAGGCACAGATCAAGAAGGCTGAGGGCGCCAAGCAGGCCGCAGTGCTGGCGGCTTCTGCTCAGCAGGAAGCACAGGTGCTCCAGGCCAAGGGCCAGAGGGAAGCGCTGATCCTGCAGGCCGAAGGTGCACGTCAGGCGCAGATCCTGCGTGCGCAGGGCGAGTCCGAGGCCATCCAGACGGTCTTTGCGGCAATTAACGCCGGCAAGGCCACGCCCGAGCTCCTGTCCTACAAGTACCTTGAAATGCTGCCGAAGATCGCTGACGGTCAGGCGTCCAAGCTGTGGATGCTTCCTTCCGATCTCACCGGCGCACTGGAATCCATCTCGAAGGGTTTCAACCTGGGCAAGTAGACTGAAGCCATGCCGGGCCGACCGCAGTCCCTGCGGTCGGCCCGTTCATTTTCTCGACGGGAGGACATCGGTGGATTCGCATCAGGAATATGTGCTGCGTGAGGTGGCGCAGAAGAATATTCGTTTTATTCGTTTGTGGTTCACGGATGTTGCGGGCGTCTTGAAGTCAATTTCGATCGACCCGGGCGAGCTTGAAGAAGCGTTCGCCGAGGGCATTGGTTTCGACGGCTCGGCGGTCGAGGGCTTGACGCGCGTCTACGAGTCGGACATGCTCCTGAAGCCGGATGCCTCGACGTTCCAGTTGCTCCCGTGGCGTTCGAATGATGACCCGGTGGCGCGCATGTTCTGCGACGTGCTCATGCCTGACGGGCGGCCTGCGCCTTCCGATCCGCGCGGCGTACTTGAGCGCACCGTCCAGCGGGCCGCGGATGCGGGTTTCCGCGTCATGATCCACCCTGAGATCGAGTTTTATCTCCTGCGTCAGCCGGTCACCCCCGACCGCATGATTCCGGTCGACCAGGCCGGCTACTTTGACCACGTCGCACGCGGGGATTCGAATGACTTCCGTCGTCGTGCGGTTCGTATGTTGGAGGACATGGCGATCCCTGTCGAGTTCTCCCACCACGAGGGCGGGCCCGGGCAAAACGAGATCGACCTGCGTGCGGTGGATCCCGTACGCGCTGCGGACAACATCATGACTGCACGTACCCTGATCGAAGAGGTCGCGCTGCGTGAGGAGCTCGTCGCCACGTTTATGCCCAAGCCGTTCATCGAGCATCCGGGCTCGGGCATGCACACGCACCTGTCGCTGTTCGAGGGCGAAGAAAATGCGTTCTTCTCCCCGGCGGGTCAGTACCGTCTGTCGACGACGGGGCGCCAGTTCATCGCGGGCCTGCTCGCGCACGCGGAGGAGATCGCGGCGATCACGAACCAGCACGTGAACTCCTACAAGCGTCTGTGGGGCGGGGGAGAAGCTCCTTCCTACGTGTGCTGGGGTCACTTGAATCGTTCTGCGCTCGTGCGCGTCCCGCTGTACAAGCCGAAGAAGGCCGCTGCCGCGCGCATCGAGTACCGCGCTCCCGACCCGAGCGCGAATCCCTACCTCGCCTTCGCGGTCCTTATTGCGGCGGGCCTGGAAGGCATCGAGAAGAAGATGGAGCTCATGCCCGAGGCCGAGGATAACGTGTGGGACCTGTCGGATCGTGAACGCCAGGTGATGGGTATTCGCGCGCTTCCGGCATCCCTGGCTGACGCCGTGCGCTCCATGAAGAGCTCCGATCTGGTGGCTTCTACCCTCGGTGAGCAGGTTTTCGACTACGTTATTCGTAACAAGCGCAAGGAATGGACGGAATATCGTCAGCAGATCACTCGCCAGGAGCTTGAGCAATTCCTGAAGGTCGTTCCGCGGTGACGCCGGACGAGCTTCGGATTGCCGGGTTCCTGGACCCGCGCCGCGCGCTCAGCTTTTTCGAGGAGCTGCCGGGCGGTGCCGAGGCGTGGGAGCGTGACCTGGGCGCGAGCGCCGATCCCGACCAGGCGCTCCTGGCCGCGATCCGTCTGCACGAAGCAGACCCCGGCCTCGTGCGCGGGCTCGTGGACAAGCCCGACGCCCGGCGTCGCGTGTGTGCCGTGCTGGGCGGCAGTCAGTGGCTGGGCGACTACGTGATCGCCGATCCCGCGCGTGCGGTGTCTATCTGGGAGGACCCCGGCCAGAGCAGGCAGGTGCTCCTGGCTTCCGTGGGCGCAACTCGGGCTGAGGGGGGAGCCTATGTAGCCGCAGAGGGGGCGAGCGCGGACGACTTGCGCGCAGCCTACCGACGCGTTCTCCTGTCTGTGGCCGCCGACGATCTGACAAGTGAGGATCCCGAGGCTCTCATGCCCGAGGTTGGGCGACGCATTGCGGACCTCGTGGATGCGACGCTCGAGGCTGGTCTCGCACTCGCCCGTCGCGACATCGATCCACAGGGGCAGACCCCGTTTGCGATCATCGCGATGGGTAAGACGGGGGCGCGCGAGCTCAACTACATCTCCGACGTTGATGTCGTCTACGTCGCGCAAGCCGGGCTAGACCAGGACGAGCGTGTGGCCCTTGAGGTCGCTACGCGACTTGCGGCGGCAACGGCTTCCGCGTGCTCGGGGCCGGGCACGCAGGCGCCACTGTGGACCGTGGACGCGAACCTGCGCCCGGAGGGACGCAACGGGGCCCTCGTTCGCACGGTTGAGTCCTACCGCCAATACTGGGACAAATGGGCACAGACGTGGGAGTTTCAGGCGCTGCTGAAGGCCCGTGCCTGCGCCGGAGACGAGACTGTTGGGCGCGCCTTCGAGGATGCCGCGCAGCCCTACGTGTGGAGCGCCGCCACTCGTGAAGGGTTCGTCGAGGCTGCGCGTGCGATGCGTCGAAGAGTCGAGGACAACATCTCGCGTTTGCATGCGTCGCGTGAACTTAAGCTCGGACGTGGCGGCCTGCGCGACGTCGAGTTCACGGTCCAGCTGCTCCAACTTGTCCACGGCCGCACGGATGCTTTCTTGCGCGTGCGCTCGACGCTGGAGGCGATTGAAGCGCTGCGAGACGGCGGCTATATCGCTCGCAGTGATGCTGATCAGCTCGCATCCTGCTATCGCTTCCTGCGTGCCGTCGAGCACCGTACGCAGCTGCCTCGTATGCGCCGCACCCACCTGATCCCGGACAAGGATCGGGAACTGCGTGTCCTCGGGCGCGCGATGGATCGCTCGCGCTTCCCCGACGCGGGCTCGATCAGTGCCGCGATCGATGAGGTACGTGCACGGGTACGGGCCCTCCATGAGGATGTGTTCTACCGACCGATCATCGCCGCGACTGCGTCGCTGAGCGAGGACGAGGTGTCCCTGCATGCAGATGGCGCGCGCGACCGACTGGCCGCGATCGGCTACCGTGATCCGGCGGGTGCCCTCACACATATCGCTGCTCTCACGCAGGGGACGAGCAGACGCGCTGCAATTCAGCGCCACCTGCTCCCGGTGTTTATCTCGTGGCTTGCGGCGGGGGCCGACCCCGACATGGGTCTGCTGAATTTCCGGATCCTGTCCGAGGACATCGGCGATTCGCACTGGTACCTCGCGCTCCTGCGTGACTCCGGCGTTGCTGCTCGCAGGCTCACGACCATGCTCCCGAACTCCAGGTGGATCGCCGAGGCGCTCGCCAAGCGTCCCGAGGCCGTCGCCTGGCTCGATGACGATGACGAGCTGGCACCGCGCGAGCCGCATCGGCTGGCTCGGGAAGTGGCGGCGCTCATTGACCGCCATGAGGATGCGTCCGAGGCAGCTGCCCGAGTCCGTGCTGTGCGCACGCGTGAGCTGACCCGTTGCGCGATGACCGACCTCCTGGATGGCGTCAATCCTCGTGGAAACGCGATCGCCGACGCCACGGATGCTGCAATCCTGGGAGCCCTCGCCATCGCCCAGCGGGAGGAAATCGAGCGCTGGGGCGGGCAGCGGGCGAACGTTGTCTTTGTCGCGATGGGCCGCTACGGCGGACGGGAATGCTCGTACGCATCGGACGCAGACGTGATTGCCCTGCACGAGGCCGCCGGCGGAGCTTCCGACGCGGAGGCGGCGGCAAGCGCGACGGCGATCGTCAACCGCGTGAAGAAGCTCCTTGGCTCTGCGACTAATCAGCTGGGCATTGTCGTCGACCTCGATCTGCGGCCCGAGGGCAAGAACGGCCCGATGAGCCGCACGATCGAGTCGCACCGTGAGTATGCGCAGCGCTGGGCATCGACGTGGGAGAGACAGGCGGCGGTGCGTGCGCGCCCGATCGGGGAGGGGAGCCTCGCCGATCAGGCTCGAGAACTTTTCGCGGAGCTTGCGTACGGGGGAGTGAGCGAGGCAGACGTGCGCGACATCCGCTTGCTCAAAGCCCGCATGGAAAACGAGCGCCTGCCGCGCGGCATTGAGCCTGCTCGTCACGTGAAGCTCGGACCCGGTGGCCTCACCGACGTCGAGTGGACGATCCAGCTCATTCAGATGCGAGCAGGAACAAACAACCCCGCACTGCGTACGCCCTCGACGACGCAGGCGATTCGAAGCGCTCGGGAGCACGAGCTGATCAGCGCTCAAGACGCGCAGACTCTTCTCGATGCCTGGGACATGGCCACCCGCATTCGCGTGGCCAACACGCTGGCGACTGGGCGCATGAGCGGTGTGAAGCTCGACGTCTTGCCTCGTGACAGCGCGGAGCTGCGTGCCCTCGCAGCGATCCTCGGGTACGGTAGCGGCGGGCTGAATGCCCTCGAAGACGATTGGCTGCGCGCTGGACGCAAGGCGCGCGCCGTCATGGAACGACTTTTCTGGGAGCAGCAGTGAAGATTGTGCTGGTACGGCACGGACAGACCCCCGCGAATCGCCTCGGCGCGCTCGATACGGTGCGCCCCGGCCTCGGACTGACTCCCGAAGGGCTTCTCCAGGCCCAGCGCCTCGCGGATCGATGGGAGTCCGAGGTTGCGCCTCCTCCCACGGTCATCGCTTTGTCTGGGCTCCACCGCACGCGTCTGACCGCGGCCCCGCTGGCGAGCGCCTACGGGCTGACCCCGCAGGTGCACCCTGGCATCCGCGAGCTGCGCTCCGGCGATCTCGAAATGGCGGCCGACCCGTGCTCTCAGTCCCTCTACGTGCACACGACCCTGTCGTGGTGCGCCGGGGAGTTGGACAACCGTATGCCGGGCGGCGAAAACGGGCGCGAGGCCCTGGCCCGATCGCTGGAAACCGTGCGCCGCGTGGGCCTGGCCGCTCGCGAGCAGGCGGGGGACGAGGCCGTCGCAGTGTTCGTCATCCACGGTGCCCTCACGCGCCTGCTGGCCACGTGGCTGTCCTCCGACATCGACGAGGAACTCGTCTCCAAGCACTTCATGTCCAACACGGGCACGTCCACCTTCGAGTGGGCGCCCGACTTCGCCCCCGCCTCGGCCTCCGAGCTGGCCAAAGGCCTGCACGCCCTGACCTGGAACGACCGTCCCCTCGATCAGTGGTTGTGAGACGATTCGCCGCCTGAATGCCCGGCCTCGGGGGCGACGAACGCTGAGATCTCGTAGAGGTCTGTATGAGAACTGATACCGGTTGATCCGTTTGTTGTCGTCAAACCGTCAGTCGAGGTACCCTGAGCTTGTGGTCAGTGTCATGTAAGACACCACAACGAGGAGGTACGCCGATGTCCCGTTCCCTGCCACTGGTCGTCGTCATTCCCGGTATCGGGGGAAGTGAACTCGCCGATTCGTCGGGGAAACGAGTGTACGGAGCCAGCGTCTCCGGCTTGGTCGCTCGCCTGTGTGAACCGAGCGTGCTCGATCTGAACAACGAGCTGCGCCCGGTCGGACTTGTCGGGCCCTGTTCGGTGATATGTTGGCAACTCATTACCGGCTACGACGGCTTGCTGAACGGTATCAGCAAGGGACTGGGACTATCCCCTGGACGCGTCGTAACCGCGGGTGCGGATCTCGTCGATCCGGACGCTACCGTGGTCGCTTTTCCTTATGATTTCCGCCGGTCGGTGGAACATATCGCCAATGATTTGGACCGTGTCGTGCGCGAGCGGGCGCAGGGACGGCGCGTCGTGCTCGTCGCGCACTCGATGGGGGGCCTGGTTGCCGCGTGGTGGTGGGCTTTCCTTAGCGAAGGTATCGATGTCGCTGAGATCATTACGCTAGGAACACCATATCGAGGTGCTGCGAAGGCTCTCAATGTCTTGGTTAATGGGATGCGCATCGGGCCATATGTGCCTCAGGCTGTTACTGACACGGTGAGGACATGGGATTCCGTCTTCGATCTGCTGCCCCACTACCAGGTTGTCAACGGGAATGATAAGTACCGGTACCCGTACGAATTGCCTTCTGGCATCACGTCAGCCATCACTGGATTCTCAGGTAAAGCGCGCGCGGCCTATGTGAAGAACCGATGTTTGCATGACGCACTGGCCAATAAGGTTTTAGAGAGTGGGCGTAATCCCTTCACCGTCTACTACTCGCAGGGACACACAACTCTGGGATGCGCTAGCATCGATGCTCACTCGAATCAACTCGTGGTGGCCAAGGGAAACCCGCGAGCGATCCCAGCGAGCTGGGATGGCGGCGACGGGACAGTTCCGGCGTTCTCCGCGATCCCCGATATTGTGGAAAGCGACTTTTCCCGGTGGCGGCGACTGGCTGGCAAGCACCAAGGCCTGGTGGAAGAGAAACCGGTGTTTGAGCATGTGTCGGAGTACGCGCGGGATCGTTTGCCTGCTGCGGCCAGGGGTGCTCGCGGACATGATGTCGATGCATACCTGCAGCTCGATCTCGAGGATGTCGTGCTCGCGGGCACTGAAGCTGAGGTGAGGCTGCGCGTGGTAGACAAGGCTGGCAGTGTATTGGATGTGGGGAATGTCGGCGGCAACGTCGGCGGTAAACGGTTCCTGGCGAACCGCCGTGACGACGGTTGGTGGTCGGCTCAGCTTCCGGCGCTGGAGGAGGGCGTGCACTCGTTGATGTTGTCGGCGACGGGTGTGCCCAACGTCGATCGTCTTGTGTTGAAGACGCAGGTGGGGGCAGCTTCGTGAACGAGCGCAATCTGTGGGATTCAATCAACCACCCGACGGGCTTGGTGGATATGGTTCACGTCGGGTGGGTGCAGCGGTTGCTTCGTTCTGCGCAGTGGAGCGGTTTCCCCGGTCCTGAGCCTGACCTCGTTGCTCACGGACAGACGCGAGTGGGCCCTCATGCGAGGAAGATTTTTGAGAAGTTCGCGGAGCTGGGGATCGAATACGTTGCGGAGCCGACAGATAGCGAGCCTGGGGCGCAGCGTATTCGGCCCGTCAATGAGGTGCTTAAATTCGGCAAGGCGACGTGCGTGGATCTGTGTGTGGCCTTTTGTTGCGCTGCGCTTGATGCTGGGATCTACCCGCTGATCTTGACGGTGACGGCTGACGGTGGGCAGCGGCGGCACGCGATCGTCTTGGTGCCGATGGAACGTCAGTGGGCCATGGGGTGCGACGTCCTCATCGACGAAGGGTTCAGCCGTGAGTCGATGCTGCCTAATCGGGAAGACCTGAGAGATCTCGTGGTCGGGTCCGCCGATGATCCCGGGGGTTCGTGGTTGGCGATCGACGTCGAACAGGTGACAGAACCTGGGGCTGGGTGGGGCGTTGCGCTCTCCCGCGGTGCCGCCTATATCCGGGACTGGGACTGGGATGTATTAGTGGACATTGGGGGTCTGCGCAGTCGCATCCCTGATCGGGAGATTCCGCCCGGGGGGCACATCGAGAAGGTCTTGGCCCCTGCTTATGCCGAGCTGCCCGAGGATTTCACGCCCCTGCAGCTCGTGCGGGCGCGACATGGTGCGGTGCCATATCAACAGTGCGACGAGTTCCGTCAGCTTCGCGAGTGGGCAATGATGACGGCGGATGCTGCCGCGCCGTCGCAGAGAGGACGTAGTGGCGACATTGCTGTCGCTGTGGTGACGGGGGCGGGTGGCTCCGGGAAGACACGCTTGGCCGCGCAGCTGTGCCATGACCTGTCGTCGATCGGTTGGTACGCGGGGTTCTTGCCCTCGACGGTCGATGTGACGGATGAGGAGCTGTCTGCTCTCGCGGAAGTGACCACTGAGCTTCTGGTGGTGGTGGACTACGCTGAGGAAGCTCGGCGAGGTCTCGTCGCACGGGTGGTTCGTAAGCTGCGGGCGAGGCACTCGCCGACCCGGATCGTGTTGACAGCGCGTGGCGCCGACGCGTGGTGGGAGGAGTTCCGCGAGGAGGCGGAGCAAGACGGAAGCGTACTCAGTAACACACTGTCACTGTCCATTCGGGGCAAGCAACAGGTGGAGAGGGATCCATGGTTCTTCGGGCGCATGTATCGCAGGGCGGTTCAGCAATTCTCTGACAAGCTCAATAAGGCTGTTCCCACGGACGTTGAGGTTCCCGACTACCTTGGGGATACCGCTCTTGACGCAGTGTTGAGGGCCTGGCTCGCCGTGTGCGGCGACAATGATGGGGCTCAGGAGGCTATGCCGACCCGGCAAGAACTCTATGACAGGGTTATGTCGATCGAGTTTGCACGGTGGCGTCAGGAACTGATACTGGAGGAAATTAGCCGTAAGCAAATGCGTCAGGCTGCAGCTACCCTCAGCTTGCTTGCCCCGAGCCAGGACGAGGATGCGGTCGACGACGTCCTGAGCAGATTGCCAGAGTGGAGTCAGGAGCATCTGCTCCGCAGTCGTTTCGCAGAACTGCTAGTCCAATCCTTCTTGCGTGATGACGGTGCTGAGGCTGTGAGCCTGCGGCCCGATCCGGTTGCAGAACACCTCATCCTGGAGGTATTCGGAAAGAATCCGGACCTGCTGGTTCGGGTGCTTCCACAGGATCCGGCGCAGGTACCTGGCTTAGACGACCCCGATGCTGAGGACTCTGTCGTTACGCGTGCGCTCGAGATAGGCCAACAGGTGCGCAACGCGTGCGTGACCCTCACACGTGCCTCCTCTCTCGATAGAGAGGTGGCACTTCGCCTGGCCCGGCGTGCTCTCCGTGAGAGGCCATTCCTGTGGAAGGAGGCGCTGGACGTCGCGCTCACTCAGGGAGGACCGCTGGCACCCGCTCTCGAAGCGCTCATCGAATCCGGTGCGACCCTGCCACTCGGTGAGATTGATGATGCGATTCCTGTCGGGCACCCGGTATTGGCGGAAGCCGCTTTGGCTGTAACCAGGCGCCTTGCAGCTTCCGCTGAGCGTAGTCCCGAGCAACAGGCACGCTGGGCCAATAACCTGTCCATTCGTCTCTCGGATGTTGGGGATCGGGTGGGGGCGTTGGAGGCGGCCCGTGAGGCGGTGCGTTTGCGTCGGGCGCTGGCTGAGGCTTCCCCGGCGGCCTACACTTCCGGCCTGGCAATGTCATTGAGTAACCTAGCGAATTGTTTGTCGGGTGTGGGGGAGCGGAATGGGGCGTTGGTGGCGGCTCATGAGGCGGTGGAGCTGTATCGTGGGCTGGCTGAGGCTTCTCCGCAGGCTTACACCCCCGACCTGGCACTGTCGTTGAATAACCTGGCGAACATTTTGTCGGGTGTGGGGGAGCGGAATGGGGCGTTGGTGGCGGCTCGTGAGGCGGTGGAGCTGTATCGTGGGCTGGCTGAGGCTTCTCCGCAGGCTTACATCCCGAACCTGGCTGCGTCGTTGAATAACCTAGCGGCCTTTTTGTCGGCGGTGGGGGAGCGGAATGAGGCGTTGGAGGCGGCCCG